>NZ_SDIG01000133.1:0-19062 GCF_004122755.1 Streptomyces sp. TM32 | reverse complement strand
CGTCATGCCCGGCGCCCGCATGCAGATGATCGTCGTGATGAAGTTGACCGAACCGAGGATCGTGCCGAAGCCGGAGAAGGCCAGACCCATGATCCACATGTCCGCGCCGACGCCCGGCGAACGCACCGCGTCCGACAACGGCGAGTACGCGAACCAGCCGAAGTCCGCCGCACCCTGCGGGGTGAGGAAGCCGGCCACCGCGATCAGCGAACCGAAGAGGTAGAGCCAGTAGGCGAACATGTTCAGCCGCGGGAACGCCACGTCGGGGGCGCCGATCTGCAGCGGCATGATCCAGTTCGCGAAACCGGCGAACAGCGGCGTCGCGAACATCAGCAGCATGATCGTGCCGTGCATCGTGAACGCCTGGTTGAACTGCTCGTTCGACATGATCTGCGTGCCGGGACGAGCCAGTTCGGCGCGCATGAGGAGCGCCATCAGGCCGCCGATGCAGAAGAACGCGAACGACGTGACCAGGTAGAGCGTGCCGATGGTCTTGTGGTCAGTGGTGGTGAGCCACTGAACGGCAGCGATACCGGGTTGCTTCTTGCGTACGGGCGGTGCTGCCGGAGCCGTATCGGCGGCGGCACCCTGAGGTTCGTTGAGGATGCTCACTGGTTCTTCGTCTCCGCATTCCTGGCGTGATCCGTCTGCTTGATGCCCGACGGCAGGTATCCGGTCTGGCCCTTCTTCGCCAGGTCCTTCAGGTGTGCCCGGTACCGCTCGGGGGACACGACCTTGACGTTGAAGAGCATCCGGGAGTGGTCGACGCCGCAGAGCTCGGCGCACTTGCCCATGAAGGTGCCCTCCTTGTTGGGAGTCACCTCGAAGACGTTGGTGTGGCCCGGGATGACGTCCTGCTTCATCAGGAACGGCACCACCCAGAAGGAGTGGATGACGTCACGAGAGGTCAGCACGAACTGGACCGTCTCGCCCTTCGGCAGCCACAGGGTCGGACCGGGGTTGCCGGTCTGCGGGTTGCGCTCGCCCGGGGTGCCGACGTCGTAGACGCCGTCCGCACCGGCCGGCGCGGTCTTCTTCCACTTGTCCGGGACCGCGGAGAGTGCGGGGGAAGTGAGGGCCGAGGTCGACTTGTTGCCGTCCACGTTCTCCAGGTAGTTGAACGCCCAGCTCCACTGGAAGCCAACGACGTTCACGACGTGGTCGGGCTTCTTGGAAGTCTTCAGGAGCGCGCTCTCATCACGTGCGGTGAAGTAGAAAAGCACCGCAATGATGATGAACGGGACGATCGTGTACAACGCCTCGATCGGCATGTTGTACCGGGTCTGCGCGGGGACCTCCACCTTGGTCCTGCTGCGGCGGTGGAAGATCACACTCCAGATGATCAGGCCCCACACCAGCACGCCCGTTGCGAGGGCGGCGGCCCAGGAGCCTTGCCAAAGAGAGAGGATCCGCGGCGCCTCGTCGGTGACGGGCGTTGGCATGCCGAGGCGGGGGAAGTCCTTATATGTGCAACCAGTAGCGGTCGCCAGGACCAGGCCCGCAGCAAGCACCTGCGGCAGCTTCCGCCGCATCGGGCGCCGCGACGAGCGGTCGGAGCCGTTGGGACTCACGTAGCGCCTTCCCGAGAGTCTCGCCCGCGCGGTCGGCTGCGGCCTTACTCGCTGGTCGGTCGCCGCCCTGCGTCGGGCAGGGGTTTGGATGTTTATGCGGGCCAAACCTTACTGGACGCTATTTGGGGTCGCGCGGGGAGGGTGCCCAACGCGCCGCGCCGCACCCCTAAGGGGTGGCCAGGCCCCTTGCCGACGGCCCGCCGAACCCCCGAATACCCGCTTCCACCAGGCATCTGACGCCGCACCCGGCACCGTACCCGCCCCGCTTCGGCCGCGCCCGGCCGGCCGCCCCGTACCCCGCCGTACCCGAGTCCGCGCGCCGCCCAGGGCCGGTGTTCTACCGTCGTGACGTGCCCTACTTCGACGCGGCCTCGACCGCCCCGCTGCACCCCGTCGCCCGCGAGGCACTCCTCGCCTCGCTCGACGAAGGGTGGGCCGACCCGGCCCGCCTCTATCGCGAGGGGCGGCGCGCCCGGCTGCTGCTGGACGCCGCCCGGGAGGCCGCGGCCGAGGCGGTGGGCTGTCGCCCGGACGAATTGGTTTTCACCCCTTCGGGGACACAGGCGGTGCATAGGGGAGTGGCCGGCGCGCTGGCGGCCCGTCGGCGGGCCGGCCGCCGGCTGCTGCACTCCGCCGTCGAGCACTCCTCGGTGCTGCATGCCGCCGAGGTCCACGAGGCGGCCGGCGGGACCCGGGTGGAGCTGCCGGTGGACCGTACGGGCCGGGTGGCGGCCGGCGAGGTGGCCGCCGCGCTCGGTACGGACACCGCGCTGGTCTGCCTCCAGTCCGCCAATCACGAAGTGGGGACCGAGCAGCCGGTCGACGAGGTGGCGGAGCGCTGCCGGGAGGCGGGGGTGCCGCTGCTGGTGGATGCCGCCCAGTCGCTGCCGTGGGGTCCGGTGCCCGGTCCCTGGTCGCTGCTGGCGGCGAGCGCCCACAAGTGGGGCGGCCCGCCCGGTGTGGGGCTGCTCGTGGTCCGCAAGGGGACCCGGTTCGCGCCCCAGGGACCGGCGGACGAGCGGGAGTCGGGCCGCAGCCCGGGCTTCGAGAACCTCCCGGCGATCGTGGCCGCCGCGGCTTCCCTGCGCGCACTGCGGGCGGACCCGGGGACGGACGGGGAAGCGGCACGGCTGCGGCTCCTGGTGGACCGGATCCGCACACGGGTGCCGGAGCTGGTGCCGGACGTGGAGGTGGTCGGCGACCCGGTGCGCCGCCTGCCCCATCTCGTCACCTTCTCCTGTCTCTATGTCGACGGGGAGACCCTGCTGCACGAGCTGGACCGGGCGGGCTTCTCGGTGTCGTCGGGCTCGTCCTGTACGTCCAGCACCCTGACGCCGAGCCATGTGCTGCGGGCGATGGGGGTGCTGTCCGAGGGAAATGTCCGGATCTCGCTGCCGTACGGCACGGCCGAGGCCGAGGTGGAACGCTTCCTGGAGGTGCTGCCGCGGGTGGTGCGCTCGGTGCGGGAGCGGCTGGGCGGCCCGGCGGCGGGCGCCGAGGAGGTGCCGGCAGCGGAAGCGGACGGCGGGGCTGCACGCACGGCCCCGGCGGCACCGGCCGCGGAGCCCGCCGAGGCGGCCGGGCTGGTCGTCGACGCACTGGGCAAGCGCTGCCCGATCCCCGTCATCGAGCTCGCGAAGGTGATCGGCGAGGTGCCGGTCGGCCACACGGTGACGGTGCTCTCCGACGACGAGGCCGCCCGGCAGGACATCCCCGCCTGGTGCACCATGCGCGACCAGGAGTACGTGGGTGAGCGGGCGGCCGAGCGCGGCGCCGCGTATGTCGTGCGGCGCCGCGCCTGACGCGGTGGTTCAGGCCAGGTGCTGCTGGACGTCGTTCGCGGCCTCGTGCCCGTATGCCTTGGTGAAGCGGTCCATGAAGTGGCTGCGGTGCAGCTCGTACTCCTGGGTGCCGACGGTCTCGATGACCAGGGTCGCCAGCATGCAGCCGACCTGCGCGGCGCGCTCCAGGCCGACGCCCCAGGCCAGGCCGGACAGGAAGCCGGCGCGGAAGGCGTCGCCGACGCCGGTCGGGTCGGCCTTGGTGTTCTCCTCCGGGACGCCGACCTCGATGGTCGGCTCGCCGACCCGCTCGATGCGGACGCCGTTGGCGCCGAGGGTGGTGACGCGGGTGCCGACCTTGGCGAGGATCTCCTCGTCGGTCCAGCCGGTCTTGGACTCGATCAGGCCCTTCTCGTACTCGTTGGAGAAGAGGTAGGTGGCGCCCTCCATGAGGGTGCGGATGGCGTCGCCGTCCATGCGGGCGATCTGCTGGGAGAAGTCGGCGGCGAAGGGGATGCCGCGGGTGCGGCACTCCTCGGTGTGCCGGATCATCGCCTCGGGGTCGTCCGCGCCGATCAGGACGAGGTCCAGGCCGCCGACCCGCTCGGCGACATGCTGCAGCTCGATCAGCCGGGCCTCGCTCATCGCGCCGGTGTAGAAGGAGCCGATCTGGTTGTGGTCGGCGTCGGTGGTGCACACGAAGCGCGCGGTGTGCAGCACCTCGGAGATGCGTACGGAGCGGGTGTCGACGCCGTGGCGGTCGAGCCAGGCGCGGTACTCCTCGAAGTCGTTGCCCGCGGCGCCGACCAGGATCGGCTCGATGCCGAGCTGGCCCATGCCGAAGCAGATGTTGGGGGCGACGCCGCCGCGGCGGACGTCGAGCTGGTCGACCAGGAACGAGAGGGAGACCGTATGCAGCTGGTCGGCGACCAACTGATCGGCGAAGCGGCCGGGGAAGGTCATCAGGTGGTCGGTGGCGATGGAGCCGGTGACTGCGATACGCACGACGGGTCTGCTCCTGCGGAAGGCGTAGGGGCGGGCGGACGTGAAGCAACGCTACCCGGCGGGGTCGCACACCACCCGGTCATCCCGGACACTTGAGCTACGGAAACTACCCAATAGTAGGTCTTTCTCCACGGTTTATGACTGCGTACGGTGCCGCTATGACCAAGCCTGTGAAAGCCGTCACACCGTCCCCTGACGCGCCCGCCCGGCGGGACCCGGAGTCGCTCGACGAGCTGCGCGGTGACTGCGCACGCATGGAGGGCCGCTGGAGTGCCGGCCGGCGTCCCGCGCCGGCCCCGGGGCGGTCCGCCGATCTGCACGGCGTCAAGGTCCCCTCGTCCTCCGCCGCCCTGCTGGACGGAATGTCCGAGTACGGCGACTGACCGCCCGCCCGCCGGGGGCCGAACGGCGCCCGACGGGGGAACCGCATCCAACCCCGCTCCGTCCCATCGACGTCCCCTCACGGAGGATGGCACGTCAGATGTTCAGCGGAGCCGAAGGAGCGATGCGGTGAACACCGAGGACAGCAACGAGAGCCCGAACCCCACGGAGCGCAGGCGGCGCACCCCGGCAGTGGTCGCCTCGGTGGCCGCCGCGGTGCTGCTGGCCGGGGGCGGCGCGGCGTACTGGGCCTCGTCGACGTCCGGCGACGGGGCCGCCGGCCCGGCCAAGGGCGACCCGCCGCCCCTCGCGCTCGACGGCTATTCCGGCGGCTCGATCGCGGCCGGTGAGCCCAATCCGCAGGGTGCGAAGTACCGGGCGGTGAAGAAGCTGCCCGGCGGTCCGGCGGCGGCGCCGGTCTACCGCCCCAAGGGCGAGATCAGCCGGGAGTCGGTGGAGCGGCTGGCCAAGGCGCTGGACGTGGCCGGAAAGGTCCGTTCGGAGGGCACCACCTGGAAGGTCGGCGGACCGACGCGGGACGGCCGCGGCCCCGTCCTCCAGGTGACCAAGACCGGCTCGGGCTCCTGGACGTTCTCGCAGTACGGCACCCCGGGCGGCACCAACTGTGCGCTGCCCGCTTCCCCCAAGGGCGACAAGGGCGGGGACGGTGCCGCCGCGTCGAGCCGGCCCGGCTGCCCGTCGTACCGCGGCGGCGGGGACATCGCGACCGAGGACGACAGCAGCGGCAAGGGCGCGGTGTCGCCGGAGAAGGCCAAGCAGGCGGTGCGGCCGGTGCTGAAGGCGCTCGGCCAGGAGGACTCCAAGGTCGACGCGGGCGGGCTGTCCGGTGCGGTGCGGATCGTCACCGCCAACCCGGTGCTGGGCGGGCTGCCGACGTACGGCTGGCAGAGCGATCTGCAGGTCGGTTCGGACGGTCAAGTGGTCGGCGGCAGCGGCCAGTTCGCGAATCCGGTCAAGGGCGCGGAGTATCCGGTGCTGAACGCCGACAAGACACTGGACCGGCTGAACTCGGGCGAGGGCCGCAAGCCGGCCGGCTGCCCCTCGCCGCCCGGCAAGAAGGACACCAAGGACGGCAAGGCCGGCGGGATCGCGCCGTGCGAGCCGGCGCCGACGAAGGCGCAGCAGCCGTCCGACGTGACCGGTGCGGCCTTCGGGCTCTCGGTCCAGTACGTGGACGGCGGGCAGGCGCTGGTGCCGTCGTGGCTGTACACGGTGCGCCAGCCGGGCGCCGGCAGCGGACCGGACGCCACCTCGACGGTCGCGCAGCCGGCCGTGGACCCGAAGTACCTGGCCCACCGGGACGGCGGGGGCAGCTCGCAGGGCACGGGGCAGGCGCCGCGCAAGCCGTCCGGGAAGCCCGGGGCGATGGCCCTGGAGTCGTACGGCGTGAGCGACGGCGGCAAGAAGCTGACGGTGCACTTCTGGGGCGGGGTGTGCAGCGTCTACTCGGTGAGCGCCGAGGAGTCCGGCTCGGCCGTGAAAACCAAGGTCGTCGGCAAGGACAAGAAGCCCGGCCAGGTCTGTGTGAAGATCGCCAAGGAGTTCACCAAGACCGTGACGCTGCACCGGCCGCTGGACGGCCGGAAGGTGGTCGACGTCTCGACCGGTGAGTCGGTGCCCAAGCAGTAGCCCGGAAGCCCGGGTGCGGAATCCGAAAGGCGGCGCTCCCCCACTCGGGGGGCGCCGCCTTCCGTACGTACTGCCCGAGCTCCTTAGCTGAAGGAGTCGCCGCAGGCGCAGGAGCCGGTGGCGTTCGGGTTGTCGATCGTGAAGCCCTGCTTCTCGATGGTGTCGACGAAGTCGATGGAGGCACCGCCCAGGTAGGGGGCGCTCATCCGGTCGGTGACGACCTTCACGCCGTCGAAGTCCTTGACGACATCGCCGTCGAGCGAACGCTCGTCGAAGAAGAGCTGGTAGCGCAGTCCGGAGCAGCCGCCGGGCTGAACGGCCACCCGCAGCGCGAGGTCGTCCCGGCCTTCCTGCTCCAGCAGGCTCTTGACCTTCGACGCGGCCGCGTCGGACAGGATGATGCCGTCGCTGACGGTGGTCTCGTCCTGAACGCTCATCTAGATCTCTCCCGGGTTGTACGGACCGCTTGTCATCGGATGCAAAGCTGCAACCAATGACGTCCCGGATTAATTCCGGCTGGGCACAACATGTCGAGAAGCCTTCCGGCGCACCGCCGGGGGCGGCTTCTCACCATTGTTCTCCCCTCATGCTCGCACACCGGCGGGCAGGAACAGGTGGCCGAGCACACATGGCGGGGTGCTGATGCGTCACATCGACACAAGCCCCATCGTCAAAGTGACGTGAAGCAGCTATGATAGATAGCGTCAAATAGACGAAAAGGCTTTTGTGCAAGAGCCGTCCGCAGAAAAGAGAGGGTGCGTGTTGTGACCACCGCCCAGCCCCTGGACGTCCAGCCGACCCCGCTGGCCCTGCTCCTCCTCGGCCGCGAGGCCGACCCGAAGAGCGAGCGCGGTGTGGAGTGCCCCGGCGATCTGCCGGCGCCGTCGGACCCCGATCTCGTCGAGCGCGCCCGCGCGGCCAAGGCGAAGCTCGGGGACAAGGTCTTCGTCCTGGGGCACCACTACCAGCGCGACGAGGTCATCGAGTTCGCCGATGTCACCGGCGACTCCTTCAAGCTCGCGCGGGACGCCGCCGCCCGGCCGGACGCCGAGTACATCGTCTTCTGCGGTGTGCACTTCATGGCGGAGTCGGCCGACATCCTCACCGGCGACGACCAGCAGGTCGTCCTCCCCGACCTGGCCGCCGGCTGCTCGATGGCCGACATGGCCACGGCCGAGCAGGTCGCCGAGTGCTGGGACCACCTCGCCGAGGCCGGTATCGCCGAGCAGGTCGTGCCCGTCTCGTACATGAACTCCTCGGCCGACATCAAGGCGTTCACCGGCAAGCACGGCGGCACGATCTGCACGTCCTCCAACGCCAAGCGGGCGCTGGACTGGGCCTTCGAGCAGGGCGAGAAGGTCCTCTTCCTGCCGGACCAGCACCTCGGCCGCAACACCGCCGTCCGCGACCTGGGCATGTCCCTGGACGACTGCGTGGTCTACAACCCGCACAAGCCGAACGGCGGCCTGACCGTCGAGCAGCTGCGGGCCGCGAAGATGATCCTGTGGCGCGGCCACTGCTCGGTGCACGGCCGGTTCTCCCTGGAGTCGGTGAACGACGTACGGGCGCGGATCCCCGACGTCAACGTCCTCGTCCACCCCGAGTGCAAGCACGAGGTCGTGGCGGCGGCGGACCAGGTCGGCTCGACGGAGTACATCATCAAGGCCCTGGAGGCCGCGCCGCGCGGCTCGAAGTGGGCCATCGGCACCGAGCTGAACCTCGTCCGCCGGCTGGCGAACCGCTTCGCCGCGGAGGACAAGGAGATCGTCTTCCTCGACAAGACGGTCTGCTTCTGCTCGACGATGAACCGCATCGACCTCCCCCACCTGGTGTGGGCGCTGGAGTCGCTCGCCGCCGGCAAGGTCGTCAACCGCATCGAGGTCGACAAGGAGACGGAGAGCTTCGCGAAGCTGGCGTTGGAGCGGATGCTGGCGTTGCCGTAGGCGTACGTACGTTTTTGGCTTTCCCGCCGTGGGGGTTGCGCGCCGTTTGTCGCCCGCTGCGCGGTGCGCGCGCCGCTGCGCTTTGCGGCGCCGCCGGACGTTGTCGGCTTTCCCGCCGTGATTGCTTCTCGCCGTTGCTCCCCCACTGCCTGAAGGGCGTGGGAGGTACCCCCACGCGGCGGGCTGGGTGGGTGTCGGGTGCGGTGACGGGCCTCCGGGGCCGGTGTGGGGGACTGCTTCGCTTTACGTCCCACACACCGGCCCCTCCGGGCCGTCCCCTCCCGTGAGTGGAGTACGTGGCGGTGAGTGGGGGCGGGCGTCGAGCCGCTCAGCGTTCCCGGCGGCGGCGTGGTGGCCGTTCGGCCGTGCCGGTCCCGGATGCGGCGGGGGCGGCGGCTTCCAGGGTCCAGCGGACCTTGTCGCCGCCCTTGATCGCGGTGTGGCAGGGGCCCTTCGTGATCTTCTTCTCGTTGACGTACGCGTTCCACTTCTTGGTGCTGTCCGCGGCGTCGCCGTGGATCTCGGTGACCACGTAGTCCTGGGTGGTGGCGTCCCAGCTCGCCCGGACCCCGCCGAGGCCGTAGATGTGGTCAGCGTCGACCAGGGCGGTCAGGGGGGTGGGGTTGATGCCGTCGGCGGCGCAGTAGAAGCCGCCGAAGAGGGTGCGCGGGCCCGTCCGGACGAGTCCCACGCTGGCGGTGTACGAGCCGCCGGTGACCGCCACCCGGACGGCGGCGGTGGAACCCTCGGCGCCGGCCGGCGGAGCGGCCGTGAGGGCCAGCGGGAGCAGCAGCGCGGCAGCGGTTACAGCGGTTACGGGGACGACCCTGCGGGCCGGGGCACTCGGCACGCTCCTCACCTTTGCCTTTCGTCGGTTCGGCAACCATCAGTTACCAAACCATCGCTCCCCGCGATCGGCGAGAGGTGCGCCTCCGAACGCGTACGTGGCCCGGGCGGCGGGCGGGCCGGGTCACAGGGAGACGGACTGTCCGTTCGGGGTGACCGTGATCCGGTAGCGGTCCCTGGGCGGGCTGCCCTGGGCGGTCCAGGCACGGTAGGCGGCTGCCACCTCGTCCCACAGGCGGCGCGGGCCGTGCTGTTCGGTCTCGTACGTGTCGTGGCCGGGCACGTATTCCACCGTCGCCCAGGAGGTGCGGGCGTCGTCGAAGAGCCAGTACGTGGCTTCGTCGCTGCCGTCGTCGGCATGGCACAGCAGCGGCCAGGCGTCCCGTACCCGGAGGCCGACGGCGAAGCGGGCGTGCAGATCGTCCTCCAGGGTCCGGGGGTCGATCGTGGTCGTCGCGCGCTCGCCCTCCTCGCCGTGGTACCAGTCCCTGATCCTGCCGTAGGAACGGCGCTGCTGACGGGCCCACATGAAGGCCGGGCGGCCGGAGAAGCGGCCGGTGGCCTGCCCGTCGCGGACGGTCAGGGTGGCGAACGAGAAGGAGTGGAACGAGGAGCCCCACGGGGTGAGGATCGTGCCGCCCGGTGCGGTCTGTGCCACCCAGGCATAGGGGATGTCGCGGACGGTGCAGGTGGCGATGGTGCGGTCGTAGGGCGCCCCGCCGGGGACGCCGGCCAGGCCGTCGCCGTATTCCGTGCGGGGGTGCAGACCGGCTCGCGCGAGGTTGTCCCGGGCGATGTCGCGCAGAGCCTTGTCGGTCTCGATGGTGGTCGTGCGGTGCTCGCCGAGCCGGTGGGCGAGCCAGGCGGCGTGGTAGCCGGTGCCGGTGCCGATCTCCAGTACCGCGTCGCCGTCCCGGACGACCGCGGCCATGGCGAGCATCAGGGAGGGCATGGACGTCGAGCACGTGGGGATGGTGACCTGGCCGTCCGTGGCCCGGCCGTCGTTGTGCTGGGTGACGAGGGGCAGGTCGGCGTAGACCATCCGCCGCCACTCTGCCTCGTCCGCGGAGCGGGAGAGCGTGCGCTCCCCCACCGTGAAGGTGTCCGGGACGAAGTGCGCCCGATCGACCACGGCGACGGTCGGGGCCCACTGAGGCGTCAACGCGCCCTTGTTGCGCAGGATTTCCACCAGCCGGCTCGGCGAGGACACGGCGCCTCCCTACTTCTTCGGCGGGTTGGTCACCGGCTTGGTCCACTGGCCGTCGGATTCCTTCGGGCTCTGCTGCTTGTCGCCGTCCGTGCCTCCCTTGCCGTCACCGTGCTTTCCCATGGATGCCCCCTTCGTCGGTGGTGGGCGGTCGCGCCCCGTGGAAGGGGTGCCCAGCGCGATGCCCCCGCAAGCAGCGGCCTGCGGGGGCATCGTTTCGTCGCCGGGGCGTCGTCGTCAGACGGTCGCCGGTTCCGGGGTGCGGTCGTCCTTTCCGGACTGCGGGCCGGAGGTGTCGACCCGCTTCCTGGCCTTCTTCTTCGCCCGGCGCTCCTTGCGGAGCTCGATCATCGCGTAGAGCGTCGGGACGAGGAGGAGGGTGAGGAGGGTGGAGGTGATCAGGCCGCCGATCACGACCACGGCGAGCGGCTGGGATATGAAGCCGCCGTCTCCGGTGATGGACAGGGCCATCGGGAGCAGCGCCATGATGGTGGCCAGGGCCGTCATCAGGATGGGGCGGAGGCGGTGGCGGCCGCCCTCGATGACGGCTTCGACGACTCCGTAACCCTGCGCCCGGTACTGGTTGATGAGGTCGATCAGCACGATGGCGTTGGTGACCACGATGCCGATCAGCATCAGCATGCCGATCATCGCCGGGACGCCCAGCGGGGTGCCGGTGGCGACCAGCAGGCCGATCGCTCCGGTGGCCGCGAACGGGATCGAGACGAGCAGGATCATCGGCTGGATCAGCGAGCGGAAGGTGGCCACCAGGAGCATGAAGACGATGGCGATGGCCGCCATCATCGCCATCCCGAGCGAGGAGAACGCGTCGGACTGGTCCTGGGAGACGCCGCCGATGGTCGCAGTGGCACCGTCCGGCAGCTTCAGCGCGTCGATCTTCTTCTTCAACTCGGCGCTGACCGCACCGGTGTTGTCGCCGGTCGGCTTGGCCGTGACGGTCGCCGAGCGGGCGCCGTCGGTCCGGGTCATCTGGACCGGGCCGGGGACGGTCCGGACCGTGGCGAGGCTGCTGAGCTTGGCCGGGCCGGACGGGGTCGGGACGGCCAGGTTCTTCAGGTCGTCCTCGGTGGTGGCCGGGTGGGCCGCCTTGATGACGATGTCCCGCTCGGTGTCGTCCAGGACGGCCTTGCCGCTCTCGGTGCCGCGGACCGCCTGGGTCACCGCCGCGCCGAGCGTGGTCTGGTCGTAACCGGCCGCGGCCGCCTTGGCGTTGGGCTTCACCGAGATCCGCGGCACGCTCTCGGAGAGGTCGCTCTGGACGTCGGTGACGTGGTCGAGACCGGCCACCGTCTTGCGGACCTGCTCGTTGGCCTGCTTCAGGACGCCGGCGTCACCGGCCTTGACGACCACGCTCAGGTCCTGGTTGCCCATGCCGCCACCGGTGCTGAAGCTGGTGTTGCCGATGGACGGGCCGAGCTTGTCGAGGCCGGCCCGCAGGTCGTCGGTGACCTTGTCGGAGTCCGCGGAGTCCTTCAGCTTGAGCTGGTAGGAGACCTTGTTGGCGCCGGTGCCGCCGCCGAAGGCCGCCATGAGGCCGGAGGAACCGACGGTGGCCTGGTAGTCGGCGACGTCGTCGTTGGCCCCGAGCAGCTTCTCGACCTTCTTGGCCTGCTTGTCGGCCGCGTCCAGGCTGGTGCCGGGCTTGAGTTCCTGCTTGAGGGTGAGGGTGCTCTGGTCGCCCTGGTCGAGGAAGTTGGTCTTGAGCAGGGGGCCCATGGCCATGGTGCCGAGGAGGATCACCACGGCGATGACCAGGCTGGTGAACCGGCGGCGGGTGGCGAACCGCAGGACCGGGACGTAGAAGCGCTGGAGGGGGCTCTTGGCCTCCTTCTCCTCGGCCGCGCGGCGCAGGTCGTCCGCGGTGGCGCCCTCGGGGAGCTTCGGGGCGCGCAGGAACCAGTAGGACAGCACCGGAACGACCGTCAGGGAGACGATCAGGGAGGAGAGCAGGGCGACGGTCACCGTCAGCGAGAAGGAGCCGAACAGCGCGCCGATCATGCCGCCGACCACACCGATCGGGAGGAAAACCGCGACCGTGGTGAGCGTGGAGGAGGTGATCGCTCCGGAGACCTCCTTGACGGCGGAGAGGATGGCCTCGCGGCGCTCCTCGCCGTAGCCCAGGTGCCGCTTGATGTTCTCCAGGACGACGATGGAGTCGTCGACGACGCGGCCGATCGCGATGGTCAGCGCGCCGAGGGTGAGCATGTTGAGGGAGAGGTCACCGGTCCACAGCACGATCAGGGTGATGACGACCGAGAGCGGGATGGAGACCGCGGTCACCAGGGTGGAGCGCAGGCTGAGCAGGAAGACCAGGATGACGATGACCGCCATGACGAGGCCGAGCAGGCCCTCGGTGGTCAGCGAGTCGATCGACTTGGAGACCTGCGGGCCCTGGTCGGAGGCGACCGTGACGTGGGTGCCCTTGCCCAGGTCCTGACGGATCTTGGGGAGCTTGTCCTTGATCGCGTCGGAGATGGCGACGGCGCTGCCGTCCTTGTCCATCGTCACGTTCACCCCGAGGCTGGGCTTGCCGTTGGTGCGGGTGAGCGAGGTCGGGGTGGCCTGCTCCTCCTTGACGGTGGCGACATCGCCGAGGCGGACGGGTTCGGACGCACGCGCGCCGCCGCCCGCGGCCGGAGCGCCGCCTGCCGCTGCACCGGCCCCGCCACCCGCACCGCCACCTGCCGAGGGGCCGCCGCCCGCGGAGGCACCGGCACCCGCGCCGCCGCCCGCGGACGGGGAGAGGGTCAGGTCCTTGATCTGTGCGACGGAGGTGAAGCCGGCGCCGACCTGAACGGTCTTGCTCTTGCCGCCCTCGGCGAACGACCCGGCGGGTACCGACGTGCCGCCGTTCTGCAGCGCCTGGCCCAGTGCCTGGGCGCTCAGCCCGGCGGCGGCGAGCTTCTTGTCGTCGGGGGTGACCGCGACGATCCGGTCCTGGACGCCGGACACGGTGACCTGGCTGACGCCGTCGATGTTCTTCAGGTCCGGTACGACGCTGCGGTTGAGCTCGTCGGCCAGCGTCTGCTGGTCCTTGGAGTCGGAGGAGGCGGCGAGGACCACGCTGGGGATGTCGTCGGTCGAACCGGACACCACCTGCGGGTCGACGTCCTTGGGCAGCTTGGCGCGGGCCCGGTTCACGGCCTGCTGGACATCGGCGACCAGACGCTTGGTGTCGTTGCCGTAGTCGAACTGCGCCATGATGACGCCCGAGCCCTCGCTCGACGTCGAGGTGACGGACTTGATGCCGTCGACCCCCTGGACGCCGTCCTCCAGCGGTTCGATCACCTGCTTCTCGACGACATCGGGCGAGGCCCCCTGATAGGGCGCCAGGACGGACACCATCGGGAGTTCGATGGAGGGCAGGAGCTGCTGCTTGAGCTGTGGGATCGCGATGGCGCCGAAGGCGATCGCCACGATCGACATCAGCGCTATCAGGCCCCGTTGTACGAGGCTGAGGCGGGACAGCCAGGACATGGTGGGGTCACTCTCTTCTGTTCCGAAAGGGCGGCGGGGCCTGCTGGGCCCGACGACAGGGGCCTTTACAGCCCACCTCAACCTTCCGGCATGCCCTGGCCGGATTTCCTCGCTCGCAGGTCGGTTTCCGAGCCGGGGGTGTACCGCGTTCGGAGTACGTTTACTCCACCCTTACTGCACCCGTGGACGTACGAGTCCGGACTCGTAGGCGATGACCACCAACTGGGCGCGGTCCCGGGCCCCGAGCTTGGCCATCGCACGATTGACATGCGTCTTGACGGTGAGCGGGCTGACCGCGAGCTGTTCGGCGATCTCGTCGTTGGACAGCCCGCCGGCCACCAGCGTCAGCACCTCCCGCTCCCGGCAGGTCAGCGTCGCCAGCCGCTCGGTGCCCCGCCCGGCCCGATTGCCGTCACCCGAACTCCGGCCCTGCGCAAGGAACTTGGCGATCAGCCCCTTGGTCGCCACCGGTGACAGCAGCGCCTCACCGGCCGCCGCGATCCGGATGGCGTGCAGCATCTCGTCCGGCTCGGCGCCCTTGCCGAGGAAGCCGCTGGCGCCGTTGCGCAGCGACTGCACCACATAGTCGTCGGCCTCGAACGTCGTCAGGATGACCACCCGGACCTCGGTGAGGTCGGGGTCCTCGCTGATCATGCGGGTGGCCGCCAGGCCGTCGACACCGGGCATCCGGATGTCCATCAGGACGACATCGGGGCGCTGGGCCCGGGTCAGCTCGTACGCCCGGGCGCCGTCGGAGGCCTCCCCCACCACCCGCATGTCCGGTTCGGAGTCGACCAGCACCCGGAACGCGCTGCGCAGCAGCGCCTGGTCATCGGCGAGCAGCACCTTGATCGTCATGTCGTCTCCCCCGTACGGACGGTCTGCAGTGGAAGGGTCACCCGCACCTGGAAGCCGCCGGCCGCGCGGGGGCCGGTCTCGACGGTGCCGCGCAGCGCGAAGACCCGCTCGCGCATCCCGATCAGGCCGTGGCCGCCGCCGGGCTCGGGACCGTCCGGCTCCGCGGCCGGCCGCTCGCCGCCCTTCTGGCGCGGTACGCCGGCCCGGCCGGCGCCGTCGTCCAGGACGGTCACGGTCAGCGCGGTGTCGGAGTGCACGATACGTACCGTGGCCCGGGCCCCTTCCCCGGCGTGCTTGTGGACGTTGGTCAGCGCCTCCTGGACCACGCGGTAGGCGGTGAGGTCGGCGGAGGCGGGCAGTGGCCTCGGCAGCGGCGGGACCTCCAGGTCGACGGGGATCCCGGCGCGGACGAACCCGTCGACGAGCTGGTCGAGGACGCCCAGGCCCGGGGCCGGCTCGGTCGGTGCTTTCGGGTCGTCGGAGTGCCGCAGCAGGCCCACGGTGGTGCGGAGTTCCTCCAGCGCGGAGCGGGACGCCTCGCGGACGTGCGCCAGCGCCTCCTTGGCCTGGTCGGGGCGGTTGTCCATGACGTGCGAGGCGACCCCGGCCTGGACGTTGACCAAAGCGATGTGGTGGGCGACGACATCGTGCAGCTCGCGGGCGATCCGCAGGCGCTCCTCGGCGACCCGGCGCCGCGCCTCCTCGTCGCGGGTGCGCTCGGCGCGTTCGGCGCGCTCCCGGATGGCGTCGACGAACGCGCGGCGGCTGCGGACCGCGTCTCCGGCCGCCGCGGCCATGCCCGTCCAGGCGAAGAGCCCGATGTTCTCCTGGGAATACCAGGGGCGGGGCCCGTAGAGCATCGCGGCGGCGGTCAGCACGACGACGGTCAGCGCGCCCACCCGCCAGGTGGTGGGGCGGTCGGTGCGGGAGGCCAGGCCGTACAGGGCGATCACGGTGGCGGCGGCCACCGGGGCCCCCTGGGTGCCGGTGCGGGTGAGGAGTTCGGCGAGGGTGAGCACGACCGTCACGGCAAGGACGGTGCGCGGCAGCCGGCGGCGCAGGACCAAGGCGGCACAGGCCAGCGCGGCCAGCGCCACGGCGGTGGCGGACGGCTCGTGGCGGACGAAGTGGGTGTCGTGCGAGCCGTGCGGCCCGGCCATCGCGCCGAGCAGGATGCTTCCGAAGACGGCGACGGCCACGGCGGCGTCCCACGCGCGCGGATGCGTGCGGTGCCACTGGAAGCGGCCGACGCGCGACGCGTCCGGGCGGGGATCGAGGAGGCTCACAAGAGCAAACGGTAGCGCCCCGGTCCGTTCGCGGGGACCGGGGCGCCGTGCGCTGGAGTGCTGTGCGCTGGAGTGAAGTGACCGGGCCGGGGTTCAGCCCGGGATCAGGCCGTCGTCGCTGAGCATCTCCCGGACCTCGTCGAGCGAGGCCTCCGGGGACGGCAGGATGAGGGCGGACGGTTCGAGGGCGTCGTCGGGCAGGGGCGTGCCCAGGCGGCGTACGGCGTCCAGCAGGGCGCCGAGGGTGCGCCGGAAGCCTTCTTCGTCGCCGCTCTCCATCTCGGCGAGCAGCTCATCGTCCAGCTTGTTGAGCTCGGTGAAGTGGGCGTCGTCCAGCTTCACCTGGCCCTCCCCCATGATCCGTACGATCACGACGGTCTCCCTTGGTCCGGTCCGACGATCCTTGCGAGGCTAGCCGCCGCAGCCCGTCACTGCTTGTCGAAACGCGGCTGGTCCTGCTGCGGGGAGGGCTTCGCCTCGCCGTTCTGACCGCTCTCGATGGCCTGCTGGCCGGCGGACGTGCCGCCCGAGAGCTCGGCCTTCATCCGCTGCAGCTCCAGCTCGACATCGCTGCCGCCGGAGAGCCGGTCCAGCTCGGCGGTGATGTCGTCCTTGGCCATGCCGGACGGGTCGTCCAGCGCGCCGGATGCCATCAGCTCGTCGATCGCGCCGGCCCTGGCCTGGAGCTGCGCGGTCTTGTCCTCCGCGCGCTGGATGGCCATGCCGACATCGCCCATCTCTTCGGAGATGCCGGAGAAGGCCTCGCCGATCCGGGTCTGCGCCTGGGCGGCCGTGTACGTGGCCTTGATGGTCTCCTTCTTGGTACGGAAGGCGTCGACCTTGGCCTGCAGGCGCTGGGCGGCGAGCGTGAGCTTCTCCTCCTCGCCCTGCAGCGTCTGGTGCTGCGTCTCCAGGTCGGTGACCTGCTGCTGCAGCGCGCTGCGCCGGGTCAGCGCCTCACGGGCCAGGTCCTCGCGGCCGAGCGCCAGCGCCTTGCGGCCCTGGTCCTCCAGCTTGGCGGACTGGCCCTGGAGCTGGTTGAGCTGCAGCTCCAGGCGCTTGCGGGAGGTCGCCACGTCGGCGACCCCGCGGCGCACCTTCTGCAGCAGCTCCAGCTGCTTCTGGTACGAGTAGTCGAGGGTCTCGCGCGGGTCTTCGGCCCGGTCCAGGGCCTTGTTGGCCTTCGCGCGGAAGATCATCCCCATCCGCTTCATGACACCATCGCTCATGGGCCTCGCGCGCCCCCTTCTGACCCGGGTCGCCCCGGGCTTAGGCTCCAGCACATCTACAGACCCCACAGTACGGGCCCTGGTTCCATTACCGCACTGTTCGGGCCCGGATGCGCTCCTCCTCCAGGACGATCGCGGGGCGCCACGTCTCCCGCGCAGGGAGTAGGGAGAGTCCGGACAACCCGCGAGATGTCCGCTCTGACCCGATGAGCGGGGCGGGTGGCCCGGTGCGGCGGGGCCGGCGAGGGGCTCCGTTGCCGGATCGTGCCCGTCGGACCATGGCTCTCGCGCGGCGACCACGTACTCTTGGGTGTTGTGTTCCGAAGCCGTTCCAAGGATGAGCAGGCCGCGACCGCCAAGGTGACCGCGGACCAGCCCCAGCAGCCCCGCGATCCGCAGGCCCCCAAGGGCCGCCCGACGCCCAAACGCAACGAGGCGCAGTCGCAGCGCCGCTCCCGTGCGCACACGCCGACCAACCGCAAGGACGCGGCCAAGGCCCAGCGTGAGGCCCGCCGTGCCGACATGGCCCGTCAGCGCGAGGCGCTGGCCAACGGCGATGAGCGGTATCTGCCGGTGCGCGACAAGGGGCCGGTGCGGCGGTTCGCGCGGGACTATGTCGACTCCCGCTGGTGCGTCGCCGAGTTCTTCCTGCCGATGGCCGTGGTGATCCTGGTGCTCACCATGATCCGGGTGCCGTCGATCCAGAGCATCGCGCTGCTGCTGTGGCTGGTGCTGATCGTGCTGATCGTGCTCGACTCGGTGCTGATCTGGTTCCGCCTGAGCAAGCGGCTGCAGGAGAAGTTCCCGAACGAGAACCTCAAGGGTGTGAAGGCGTACGCGGTGATGCGCACGCTCCAGATGCGGCGGCTGCGGCTGCCGAAGCCGCAGGTCAAGCGGGGCCAGCGGCCTTAGTCCTTTGGACTGACAAAACGCCGCGCGGCCGGCCCCTCCGTGGGGTCCGGCCGCGCGGCGTTGCGGTCTCAGCCCTCGGCGTCCGCGTGCAGGCTCATCGGGCCCGCGTAGACCTCCGTGCCGTCCTCGAAGAGCCTGACCTGGTCGACGCCGCCGTCGAGGAGGGCCTTCCACTCCTCGCCGATCCAGGACTCCGCGTCGCCCTGCGTGGTGAACTCCTCCGGCTCCACGGCGGGCGCCGCCTCCGCACCGTCCGCCTTCTCGAACCGCCACGTCCACGCCATGTCCGCCTCCTGGATCCCACCGGGTACGAGTCAGTGCCACCGCGGAACGGGTCCTGCCACGTTGCGCGGTGCCGTGCTTCCGTGCTGATCGGCAGCCTAACGGCCGTGTCGAGTCCGCCCCCGCCGCGCTCACCGCTGCCGGACGCGAGAAACTCGGCGGTGTGGATGTGACTCTCCTCGGCACCGGGGCCCCGCAGGGGCTGCCGCGTCCCGGCTGCCCGTGTGCCTCCTGTGCGACCGCCGTCGGCGACGAGGCGCGGGCGGCGACCGCGCTGCTCGTCGACGGCGTGCTGCTGATCGATCTGACGCCGGGGCCGGCCTTCGCGGCCGCCCGGGCCGGGCGGTCGCTGGCGGGCGTGCGACAGGTGCTGCTCTCGCATCCGCACGACGGCCCGGCGATGGAGGTGCCCGCCGGGCTGCCGCAGCCGGGGCGGGTCGCGGACGGGCGGGAGCTGGCCCTGCTCGACGGGCACCGGGTGCGGGCCCTCGCGGTGGACGGCCCGGGGACCGGCTACGAGATCACCGGAGCCGACGGCGAGCGGCTGCTGTATCTGCCGCCGGACGCGGCACCGGCCGGGGTGGGCAACGCCACCGGCCGGGCGGGCGGTGGC
>NZ_SDIG01000132.1:0-19097 GCF_004122755.1 Streptomyces sp. TM32 | reverse complement strand
AACCCGGAAGCTAAGCCTTTCAGCGCCGATGGTACTGCAGGGGGGACCCTGTGGGAGAGTAGGACGCCGCCGAACAAATTTTGAAAAGCCCCGTGGGAACTTCGGTTCCCACGGGGCTTTTTGTGTTCTGTGACCTTGGGGACCCGCGGTAGGGCTTGGCCGGCGAGGCAGGTAAGGTCAAGGGGCATCGTTGGTACATTTCCCCACAGGAGGCCTCGCGTGGAGGTCCAGGAGACGCGGGTCCAGACGGATCGTGTCCTCACCATCCCGAATATTCTGAGCATGGCTCGCCTCCTCGGCGTGCCGTTGTTCCTGTGGTTGGTGCTGTGGCCGGAATTCGGGGGCCCGAAGGTCGACGGCTGGGCGCTGCTGGTCCTGGCGCTGAGCGGCGTCAGTGACTACCTGGACGGCAAGCTCGCCCGGCGCTGGAACCAGATCAGCAGCCTGGGCCGGATCCTCGACCCCGCCGCCGACCGCCTCTACATCCTCTCCACCCTCGTCGGTCTGACCTGGCGCGAGATCCTGCCACTGTGGCTTACCGCGGCCCTGCTGGCACGGGAACTGATGCTGCTGATCGCGGTCGGATTCCTCGGACGCCACGGCTACGGGCCTCCCCAGGTGAACTTCCTGGGCAAAGCGGCTACGTTCAACTTGATGTACGCCTTCCCGTTGCTCCTGCTGAGCGACGGAAGCGGCTGGCTTCACACGCTCGCGGCTATTTTCGGATGGGCGTTCGCAGGATGGGGTACGGCGCTCTACTGGTGGGCAGGGATGCTCTACGTGGTCCAGGTCCGCCGACTCATCCGGGCGGACGCCACCGCCGACTGACCTCTCCGAAATGGCAGCTTGTGCCAAGGGCCGGCGCCCGTACGTGAAAGCAGCAACAGTGGGCGCTCTGGACAAGTGAAGTCGGCAAGACCGTCGTCTCTTAGAGGAGGACGCTTCCGACATGAAGGCCGTTGTGATGGCCGGCGGCGAAGGAACACGCCTTCGCCCCATGACGTCCAGCATGCCCAAACCTCTGCTTCCGGTCGCAAACAGGCCGATCATGGAGCACGTACTCAGGCTGCTGAAACGGCATGGTCTCAATGAGACCGTCGTGACCGTGCAATTCCTTGCCTCGCTCGTCAAGAACTATTTCGGCGACGGGGAAGAGCTCGGAATGGAGCTCACCTATGCCAATGAGGAAAAGCCGCTCGGCACCGCGGGCAGTGTGAAGAACGCCGAGGAAGCGCTCAAGGACGATGCCTTCCTTGTCATCTCCGGCGATGCCCTCACCGACTTCGATCTCACCGATCTGATCCGGTTCCACAAGGAAAAAGGCGCCCTCGTCACCGTCTGTCTCACCCGGGTCCCCAATCCGCTCGAGTTCGGCATCACCATCGTCGACGAGTCCGGCAAGGTCGAGCGTTTCCTGGAGAAACCCACCTGGGGTCAGGTCTTCTCGGACACGGTCAACACCGGCATCTACGTCATGGAGCCGGAGGTATTCGACTACTTCGACCCCGATGTGCCGGTGGACTGGTCCGGCGATGTCTTTCCGCAGCTCATGAAGGAAGGCAAGCCGATCTACGGCTATATTGCCGAGGGCTACTGGGAGGATGTCGGCACGCACGAGAGTTATGTGAAGGCCCAGGCCGACGTGCTCGAAGGCAAGGTCGATGTCGAAATCGACGGCTTCGAGATCTCGCCGGGTGTATGGGTCGCCGAGGGCGCCGAAGTGCACCCCGACGCGGTGCTGCGCGGTCCGCTGTACATCGGCGACTACGCCAAGATCGAGGCGGATGTGGAGCTTCGTGAGCACACCGTCGTCGGCTCCAATGTCGTCGTCAAAAGCGGCGCGTTCCTGCACCGCGCCGTCGTGCACGACAACGTCTACATCGGCCAGCAGAGCAATCTGCGCGGCTGCGTGATCGGCAAGAACACCGACATCATGCGGGCCGCCCGCATCGAGGACGGCGCCGTCATCGGCGACGAATGCCTGATCGGTGAAGAATCGATCGTGCAGGGGAACGTGCGGGTCTACCCGTTCAAGACCATCGAGGCCGGTGCGTTCGTCAACACCTCGGTGATCTGGGAGTCCCGCGGTCAGGCGCATCTGTTCGGCGCTCGGGGCGTGTCCGGGATCCTCAATGTGGAGATCACGCCGGAGCTCGCCGTGCGGCTCGCGGGTGCGTATGCCACCACGCTCAAGAAGGGCTCCACGGTCACCACGGCGCGTGACCACTCCCGAGGCGCCCGGGCGCTCAAGCGTGCCGTGATCTCCGCGCTGCAGGCCAGCGCCATTGACGTACGCGACCTGGAGAACGTCCCGCTGCCGGTCGCCCGCCAGCAAACCGCCCGCGGCAGCGCCGGCGGCATCATGGTCCGTACGACGCCCGGCGTGCCGGACTCCGTCGACATCATGTTCTTCGACGAGCGGGGCGCGGACCTCTCTCAGGCCGGTCAGCGCAAGCTCGACCGGGTCTTCGCCCGCCAGGAGTACCGCCGCGCCTTCCCGGGCGAGATCGGTGACCTGATCTTCCCCGCCAGCGTCTTCGACTCCTATACCGGGTCGCTGCTGCGAGCCGTGGACACCACGGGTATCAGCGACTCCGGGCTGAAGGTCGTCGTGGACGCCTCGAACGGCAGCGCCGGACTGGTCCTGCCCAGCCTGCTGGGACGGCTGGGCGTCGACTCGCTGACGATCAACCCCGGGCTCGACGAATCCCGGCCGACCGAGACAGCCGACGCCCGGCGGGCCGGGCTCGTCCGGCTCGGCGAGATCGTGGCCTCGGCACGGGCCGCCTTCGGCGTGCGCTTCGACCCGGTGGGCGAGCGGTTGTCCCTCGTGGACGAACGCGGCCGGATCATCGAGGACGACCGCGCACTGCTGGTCATGCTGGATCTGGTCGCGGCGGAACGGCGCAGCGGCCGGGTGGCGCTACCGGTGACCACGACCCGCATCGCCGAGCAGGTGGCGGCCTACCACGGGACGCAGGTGGAGTGGACGACGACCTCGCCCGACGATCTGACCCGTGTGGGGCGCGATGACGGCACGGTCTTCGGCGGGGACGGCATGGGCGGCTTCCTCATCCCCGAGTTCAGCAGCGTCTTCGACGGCGCGGCCGCGTTCGTCCGGCTGATCGGCCTGGTGGCCCGTACCCAGCTCACCCTGAGCCAGATCGACGCACGCATCCCGCGGGCACACGTCCAGCGCCGTGACCTGGCCACCCCGTGGGCGGTCAAGGGCCTGGTCATGCGGCATGTCGTCGAGGCGGCCGGCGACCGGGATGTGGACACCACCGACGGCGTCCGTGTCGTGGAGAGCGACGGCCGCTGGGTTCTGGTGCTGCCCGACCCCGCCGAGGCGGTCACCCACCTGTGGGCAGAGGGGCCGGATGACGCTTCCGCCCGAGAGCTGCTGGACGATTGGTCCGGAGTGGTGGACAGCGCAGGACGCTGACCCGGACCCCACCGGCGCGCCGTGAACCGGCACGCCGGTGGGGCCATTGGGAGACTGTCCGACCGACGTGCGACGATGTGCGTCATGTCGCAGCAGCACCCCGATCGGAGCAGCCCGAAAGCGTCGTCCGCGCGCCCCGATGCGTCCATGTCGCTGCTGACCAACGTGATGGATCACAGCCTCGACGAGGGATACGCCGAGGCCGCGGCACGGAAGTCCGAAACCGGGGTGCGCGGTATGCCGCGCACCCTGCGCGCGAAGCTGGGTCTCGCCGCCGGTCTGGTGCTCGCCGCGGTCGTGGTGACGGTCGGGGCGGCGCAGGCGCAGATATCGGCACCGACGCTCGCCAAGGAGCGCGAAGAGCTGATCCACCGCATCCAGAAGGGCACCGCCGGGGCGGACAGCCAGCAGCATCGGGTCGACGCGCTGCGCGACGACGTCAGCAGGATGCAGCGCGAGGCCCTGAAGCAGCACGGCGGCGCCAAGGCCGAGCTGCTGGCGCTGCTGTCCGGTTCGACGCAGGTCACCGGGCCGGGGGTGAAGCTCGTCGTGGACGATGCCAAGGGCGCGGAGTCCAGCGGCGGCGGACCGCGTGAGAGCAGTGGTTTCTCGGACACCGGTCGGGTACGCGACAGGGATATGCAACGCGTTGTCAATGGCCTGTGGGCGTCCGGTGCGGAGGCCATCTCCGTCAACGGACAGCGGCTTACGTCACTCTCGGCGATCAGAGCCGCAGGAGACGCCATACTGGTCGACAACAAGCCGCTGGTGCCGCCCTACACGGTGCTGGCGGTGGGGGACGGGCAGCGGCTGAGCACCGCGTTCCAGGACAGCGCCGACGGTCAGTATCTGCATGTGCTGCAGGAGAACTACGGCGTGCGCACCAGGATTTCCGCGGAGAACGAGGTCACCCTGCCGCCCGCACCCAGCTTGATCGTACGTACCGCAAAGCCGCAGGCCGGTGCCGCCAAGACGGACGGCGCCGACACAGGGAAGGGCACATCGTGATCGCCGTACTGGGCCTCATCGTGGGAGTCGTGGTGGGACTTGTCGTCCGCCCCGTGGTGCCGACGGTGGTCGAGCCCTACTTGCCGATCGCTGTCGTCGCGGCACTGGATGCCGTGTTCGGCGGTCTGCGCGCGATGCTGGACGGCATCTTCGACGACAAGGTCTTCGTGGTCTCGTTCCTGTCGAACGTGGTCGTCGCCGCACTGATCGTCTTCCTCGGCGACAAGTTGGGCGTCGGCGCCCAACTCTCCACCGGCGTCGTCGTGGTGCTGGGCATCCGGATCTTCTCCAACGCCGCCGCGATCCGCCGGCACGTCTTCAGGGCGTGAGACGGATGGCGACGGACGAGACCCCGCAGCCGGAGAAGAAGCCGGAGCAGCCGGAGACGGAGCAGAGCCAGGACCAGGAGCAGGGCACAAGCCAGGACCGGAGCCAGGGCAAGCGGCCAAGCCAGGATCAGGAGCATGGTCCGGCCGGCCGGCGGCCGATGCCGCCCGAGAGCCCGGGGGTCTCCGAGCGGGCGGATGCCGATGAGGCGACCCATGCTCAGGAACCGGACAGTACTGGACACAAGAAGGACAAAGGGGCAGACTCCACGACTCCGGACGCGGTTGCGGAGGACGGGAGTGCGGCACGCCCGAAATCCGGTCGGGAGCGGCTCGTTGCGAGTCTGTGGCCGCCCCGCCTGACCCGGGCTCAACTGATCGTTGCGCTGCTGCTGTTCATTCTCGGCCTCGGCCTGGCGATTCAGGTACGTTCCACGAGTGACAGCAGTGCGCTGCGAGGTGCGCGCCAGGAGGACTTGGTGCGCATTCTGGACGAGCTGGACAACCGTTCCCAGCGGTTGACCGACGAACAGCGGCGACTGGAAGGGCAGAAGACCGAGCTGGCGAACAGCTCGGACCAGGCCGAGGAGGCCCGTAAACAGACCGTGGAGAAGGAACAGCAGCTGGGCGTGCTGGCCGGGACCGTCGCGGCGCAAGGGCCCGGCATCAACCTGACCATCGACGACCCGGCGCACTCCGTCGAGGCGGACAAGCTGCTGGACACCATCCAGGAGCTGCGGGCGGCCGGCGCCGAAGCCATCCAGGTCAACGATGTCCGGGTCGTCGCGAACACCTCTCTGTCGGACGTCAGTGGTGGCGTGGGGATCGACGGCAAGCGCGTCACCCAGCCGTACCGCTTCAAGGTGATCGGTAAGCCGGAGGATCTGGAACCGGCGCTCAACATCCCCGGCGGAGTGGTCCAGACTCTGGAAAAGGAGCAGGCCAAGGTGTCTGTGACCCGTGAAAAGAAGATCACTGTGGACGCCTTGCGAGAGGCGAAGCGGCCTGACTACGCTCGGTCGTCATCGCAGTGAGGCGTACAGGGATGTCGAGTGCCCGGCGAGGGCATGAGGTAGCGGGGGGTCGACGCACCGTGCGTGTGGTGTGTGGTGGAAACTGTCTGAAGGCCACGGACGTTCACAGGATGTCCGGATGGGCCGGTGTGTGCATCGAGGGTTCGTCCTGCCCCACGGGCGGGTCTGTTTCGTTCAAGGGGAATCGCCCGTGAAGTTGTTTGGAAAGCTGTTCGGCAAGAGCGCACGCCAGGAGGGCGGCAG
Source organism: Streptomyces sp. TM32 (assembly GCF_004122755.1). NCBI lineage: Bacteria > Bacillati > Actinomycetota > Actinomycetes > Kitasatosporales > Streptomycetaceae > Streptomyces > Streptomyces sp. TM32. Next base: position 13,041 of record NZ_SDIG01000132.1, on the reverse strand, counting down.
CGGCTCCGCGCGGCACCGCGCTCCGCGCCAGCCCGACGAGAGCGGCGCTTCCGAGGACCGTCCGCTCTTCCGTGACGAGGTCAGCGGGCCGTCCGGGGGGCGCGGCGCGGATTCTGTTGACCCCTCCGTGCCCGGCCGCATAGGTTCCCAGGAACCATCGGCCGCACGCACGGGTGGAGGGTCAGCCTTGCCGACTTGTACGAGGTGTGGCAACCGGAACGCCGAGTCGAGCCGGTTCTGCTCCAACTGTGGTGCCCCGCTGCGCGCGGGCGCGCAGCCCGAGCGGGCGTCCGAGACGACGTCGACGATCTCCATTTCGGGGCTGGAGGCCTACGACTCGGAGACGACGGGCCAGAATCTGGCGCCCTCGCTGTCCCCCGAGGCCCAGGCGGCCGTCGACGCCCTTCCCCTGGGATCGGCGCTGCTGGTCGTCCGCCGGGGTCCGAATTCGGGCAGCCGCTTCCTGCTGGACGGCGAGCTGACGACGGCGGGCCGGCATCCGCAGGGCGACATCTTCCTCGACGACGTGACGGTCTCGCGGCGCCATGTGGAATTCCGCCGGGGCTCGGACGGTCACTTCACGGTCGCCGACGTCGGCAGCCTGAACGGCACCTACGTCAACCGTGAGCGGATCGACTCCGTCGTCCTCGCCACTGGCGACGAGGTCCAGATCGGCAAGTTCCGCCTGGTCTTCTACGCAAGCCAGCGAGGCGCCGGTATCTGACCGGCCGGGGAAGGCATATGCGCCATACACCGAAAGGCGGTGCCGGCCCGTCCGGCACCGCCTCCTCGGACGGCAAGCCGGTGAGTATCGGCACGGTGCTCACCCTGCTGCGCGAGGAGTTTCCCGAGGTCACCATCTCCAAGATTCGCTTCCTGGAGGCCGAGGGGCTGGTCGAGCCGAAGCGCACGCCTTCCGGATACCGCAAATTCACGCCGACGGACGTGGAGCGGCTCGCGAACGTCCTGCGGATGCAGCGGGACCACTATCTGCCCCTGAAGGTCATCCGGGAGCATCTGGATGCCCTGGAGCGCGGTGAGCAGGTGCAGCTGCCGGCTCCGGCCACACCCTCGCGGGATCTTGTCGAGGGCGTCCAGGACGCCGGTGCGGAGCGCCCTACGGCTGCCCGGATCGGGCGGGCCGAGCTGCTGGCCGCCGCTGAGGTGGACGAGGCGACGCTCGCCGACTGGGAGTCGTACGGACTCATCGTCTCCCATGCGGAGGGCGGATACGACATCGAGGCCGTCACGGTGGCCAAACTTGTCGCGGACCTGGGTCGTTTCGGTCTCGAACCGCGGCATCTGCGTGCGGTGAAGGCGGCCGCCGAGCGTGAGGCGGGCCTGGTCGAACAGGTCGTTGCACCCCTTCGGCGGCACCGTAACCCACAGACCAGAGCGCACGCCGAGGCGACCGCCAGGGAGCTGGCGACGCTGTCCGTACGGCTGCATGCAGCCCTCCTGCAGAGCGCCCTGCGGGTCCGGCTGTAGGGAGCAAACGAGTGCCCGACTACCCAAACCTGCCGGGCACGTCCTAGGGTTGCTGTGTGAACGAGCTCGACGTCGTGGGTGTCCGGGTGGAAATGCCTTCCAGCCAACCGATCGTGCTCCTGCGGGAGGTGGGAGGCGATCGTTACTTGCCCATTTGGATCGGGCCAGGGGAGGCCACCGCCATCGCCTTTGCCCAGCAGGGCATGGTCCCTGCCAGGCCGCTGACGCACGACCTGTTCAAGGACGTGCTGGAAGCGGTGGGCCAGGAACTGACGCAGGTCCGCATCACGGATCTGCGCGAGGGGGTTTTCTATGCCGAACTCGTCTTCGCGAGCGGAGTCGAGGTCAGCGCGCGTCCGTCCGACGCCATAGCGCTGGCGCTGCGCACCGGAACGCCGATCTTCGGTACCGACGGTGTGCTGGACGACGCGGGGATCGCCATCCCGGACGAGCAGGAGGACGAGGTGGAGAAGTTCCGCGAGTTCCTCGACCAGATCTCTCCCGAGGACTTCGGCACCAACAGCCAGTGATTCCGGCCGGTCGAACCACCTGTTTCCGGCCAAACAATTAGCCGTTCCCCGCGCGGGGTCACGAGAAACCACTCGTAGGGTGATTATCACTCGGCGTGGCGAGCGCGGCGATCGTTGACGCACCCCGAGTGACTGCATACCGTCGATATGGCAGGTCCCGTCCGGGACGTGGAGGACGGAGGGCGGCGTGGCAATCACCGGCGACGGTATGGCGGCGGAAGGGGCGTTGCCGCTCCACTCGGGCGCGGCGGCCAACCATGCCCCGGCACCGGCCGCGGCTGTGTCGGAGGACTGCGAGGCGCAGAACATCGGCTATCGCGGCCCGACCGCCTGTGCGGCAGCGGGCATCACCTACCGGCAGCTCGACTACTGGGCGCGTACCGGCCTGGTGGAGCCGAGCATCCGGCCTGCCTACGGCTCCGGCACCCAGCGGCTCTACAGCTTCCGGGACGTCGTGGTTCTCAAGATCGTCAAGCGGCTGCTGGACACCGGGGTGTCGCTGCAGAACATCCGGACCGCCGTGCAGCATCTGCGGGCGCGGGGGCTGGCGGATCTGACGCGGATGACGCTGATGAGCGACGGGGCGACCGTCTACGAGTGCACCTCGCCCGATCAGGTCGTGGATCTGCTCCAAGGCGGCCAGGGCGTCTTCGGGATCGCGGTGGGCGTGGTGTGGCGGGACGTGGAGGGGGCGCTGTCACAGCTCCACGGGGAGCGTGTGGACACCGGCGAGACGCTGATCGGGAAGAATCCGCACGACGAGCTGGCGCGCCGGCGCAACCGGGCCGGCTGAGCCCCCGGCGGTGTGCGCGGCCCGGCGTCGGGCCGATTGTCAGTGGCATGGGGCAGCATCGGAGATGTGAGACCCGCGCCGACGATCCTGCATCTGGACATGGATGCCTTCTTCGCGGCCGCTGAACAGGCGGCCAAGCCGAGTCTGCGGGGAAAGCCCGTGGTCGTCGGCGGGATCGGGGCGCGCGGAGTGGTCTCCACGGCCTCGTACGAGGCCCGGGTGTTCGGCGTCCGCTCGGCGATGCCCACGGCCCAGGCGCGCCGGCTGTGCCCCAATGCCGCCTATCTGGCCCCTCGCTTCACGCTGTACCGCCAGGTGAGTGAAGCGGTGATGGAGCTGCTGCATGCGCTGTCGCCGCTGGTGGAGCCGCTCAGCCTGGATGAGGCGTTCGTCGATCTGGAGGCCGGTGGGGTGGCGCCCGAGACCGATGCGGTACGGGCCGTGGGGGAGCAGCTGCGGCGCGATATCCGGGCCACCACGGGGCTGACCGGCTCGGTGGGGCTCGCCGGGGCCAAGATGCTGGCGAAGATCGCCTCCGAGGCGGCCAAGCCGGACGGCCTGGTGGTGATCGAGCCCGGCACCGAGCGGGAGCTGCTGGGCCCGATGACGGTGCGGACGCTGCCCGGGGTGGGCCCCGCGACGGCCGAGACGCTGCGCCGGGCCGGGATCCACACCGTCGCGGAGACCGCGGAGGCCGGCGAGGCCGAGCTGGTGCGGCTGCTGGGCCGGGCGCACGGCGCCGGGCTCTACGCCATGGCGCTGGGCCGGGACGACCGCCCGGTGGTGGCCGAGCGGGACGCGAAGTCCATCTCGGTCGAGGACACCTTCGAGGTCGATCTGACCGACCGGGCGCGGGTCCGCAGCGAGGTGCTGCGGCTGGCCGACCGCTGCGTACAGCGGCTGCGGGCGGCCGGGCGCTCCGGGCGCACGGTGGTGATCAAGGTGCGGAACTACGACTTCTCGACGCTGACCCGCTCCGACACGCTGCGGGGGCCCACCGACGACCCTGCGGTGATACGGGAGGCCGCTGTACGGCTGCTGGAGACGGTGGACACCACCGGCGGCGTCCGCCTGCTGGGCGTGGGGGTCAGCGGGCTGGCCGACTTCACACAGGAGGATCTGTTCGCCCAGCTGGCGACGGAGCGGGAGGCGGCGGAGACCGCGAAGGCGGCGGTGGCGGAGGGTGGCGCGGCGCAGGTGCAGGAAGCCGGGGAGGAGCTGCCGAGACGCTGGCACCCGGGCCTGGATGTGGTGCACGACGAGTACGGTGCCGGCTGGGTGCAGGGGAGCGGTGTGGGGAGGGTGACCATCCGCTTCGAAACGCCGTGGTCCGCACCGGGAAGGGTGCGGACCTTTGCTGTCGAGGACCCGGCGCTGCGGCCGGGGGAGCCCCTGCCGCTGGTGGGCGGGGCGCCGGCGGAGGCTCAGTCGTCCGAGCCGGCGATCTTGCCGAACTCGCTGTCGCCGGAACCGGGTGAGGACACCGGATCGGTGGGGGAGGAGATATCCAAGCGGTAGTGGTGGTAGAGCTGGAGCTCTTGCTCGGGGGAGAGATGGCGGCCCACGCCGAAGTCCGGCGCGTCCTTGATCAGCTTGCGGTCGTAGGGAATGTGCAGGCCCTCACCGACCATTTTGCTGGGCTCGAGGGGGACGAACGCGTCCCGGCTGAAAAGTCCGGTGCGCACGGCTGCCCACTCCGGTTCCCCCGTCGCGTCGTCGAGATAGACCTCGTCGATCGTGCCTATTTTGGCGCCGTTCCGGTCGAACGCTTTGCGGCCGATCAGGCTCCGGGGATCGATATCGGTTTGCACGGCCCCTCCAATTGGTCGCAACTGCCCTGTGACAACTACCAAACGGCACATTTCATGCCCCGGCCACTCGAAGGATCCTTCGAGTGGCGCGCTGGTAGGCTGGCGAATGGCCGTAGACCCCGTGCGGGAGAGTCCTTGTCGTTCGCGACCAGGGCGCCGAAGGAGCAAATCCTCCCCGGAATCTCTCAGGCACACGTACCGCATGGACGAGGTCACTCTGGAAAGCAGGGCGGGCCGCGGAAGGCACAGCTCCGGGACCCCTCCTCACCGACGGTGAAAGCCGGGCCGCCTCGCGCGGGCCGGTGAAGCTCTCAGGTTGAGATGACAGAGGGGGAGGCCGTCCGGGCACCCGCGCCGTGGTGCCCCTCGTAGGTCGCACCGACCAGGAGGCCCCCGCAGATGACCACCAACCGCATCTCCTTGACCGAGCTGGAAAGCGGCACCCCCTTCGCGCGCCGGCACATCGGTCCCGACCACGAGGCGCAGGCGAAGATGCTCGCGCACGTCGGATTCGGTTCGCTGGACGAACTGACCGCCACCGCCGTACCCGACGTGATCAAGAGCGCGGAGGCGCTCGGCCTGCCGCAGGCCCGTACCGAGGCCGAGGTCCTGGCGGAGCTGCGCGGCCTCGCGGACCGTAACCAGGTGCTGTCGTCCATGATCGGACTCGGCTACTACGGCACGTTCACCCCGACGGTGATCCTGCGGAACGTCATGGAGAACCCGGCCTGGTACACCGCGTACACGCCCTACCAGCCGGAGATCTCGCAGGGCCGCCTGGAGGCGCTGCTGAACTTCCAGACCATGGTCGCCGAGCTGACCGGGCTGCCCACCTCCGGCGCCTCCCTCCTGGACGAGGGCACCGCCGCGGCCGAGGCCATGGCGCTGTCCCGCAGGGTCGGCAAGGTCAAGCAGGGCGTCTTCCTGGTCGACGCCGACTGTCTGCCGCAGACGGTCGCCGTGATCGAGACCCGGGCCGAGCCGACCGGCGTGGAGGTCGTGGTCGCGGACCTGAGCGAGGGGATCCCCGCCGAGGTCGCCGAGCGCGGCGTCTTCGGCGTGCTGCTCCAGTACCCCGGCGCCTCCGGCGCGGTCCGCGACCCGCGTGCCCTGATCGAGCAGGCCCACCAGCTGGGCGCGATCGTCACCGTCGCCGCCGATCTGCTGGCCCTGACGCTGCTGGCTTCGCCCGGCGAGCTCGGCGCGGACATCGCGGTCGGCACCACCCAGCGCTTCGGCGTCCCGATGGGCTTCGGCGGCCCGCACGCCGGCTTCATGGCCGTACGTGACCAGTTCGCCCGCAGCCTGCCCGGCCGCCTCGTGGGCGTCTCCGTCGACGCCGACGGCAGCAAAGCCTACCGCCTCGCACTGCAGACCCGTGAGCAGCACATCCGCCGCGAGAAGGCCACCAGCAACATCTGCACCGCGCAGGTGCTGCTCGCCGTCATGGCCGGGATGTACGCCGTCTATCACGGCCCTGAGGGCCTGCGGACCATCGCCCGGCGCACCCATCGCTACGCGGCGATCCTCGCCGAGGGTCTGCGGGCCGGCGGTGTGGAGATCGTGCACGGTGCGTACTTCGACACGCTGACCGCGCGGGTGCCCGGCCGGGCGGCCGAGGTCGTCGCCGCCGCCCGGGAGGCCGGGGTCAACCTCCGGCAGATCGACGCCGACCTGGTCGGCATCGCCTGCGACGAGACCACCGGTCGCGCCGAGCTCGCCGGTGTCTGGGGTGCCTTCGGCGTGCAGGGCGACATCGAGCAGCTGGACGCGGCCGTCGCCGACGCGCTGCCGCAGACGCTGCTGCGCGGCGACGATTACCTCACCCACCCGGTGTTCCACCGGTACCGCTCCGAGACCGCGATGCTGCGCTACCTGCGCACCCTCGCCGACAAGGACTACGCGCTGGACCGCGGCATGATCCCGCTCGGTTCCTGCACGATGAAGCTGAACGCCACCACGGAGATGGAGCCGGTCACCTGGCCCGCCTTCGGCCAGCTGCACCCGTTCGCGCCCGCCGACCAGGCCGCGGGCTACCTCACGCTCATCCAGGAGCTGGAGGAGCGGCTGGCCGTCGTCACCGGCTACGACAAGGTCTCCCTCCAGCCGAACGCCGGATCGCAGGGCGAGCTGGCGGGCCTGCTGGCCGTCCGTGCCTACCACCGCGCCAACGGCGACGAGCAGCGCACGGTCTGCCTGATCCCGTCCTCGGCGCACGGCACCAACGCCGCCAGCGCGGTGATGGCCGGGATGAAGGTCGTCGTCGTCAAGACCGGTGAGGACGGCGAGGTCGACGCCGACGATCTGCACGCCAAGATCGACAAGCACCGGGACGAGCTCGCGGTCCTGATGGTGACCTACCCCTCCACGCACGGCGTTTTCGAGGAGCACATCACCCAGATCTGCGCGGCGGTGCACGACGCCGGCGGCCAGGTCTACGTCGACGGTGCCAACCTCAATGCGCTGGTGGGCCTCGCCGAGCCCGGAAAGTTCGGCGGCGACGTCTCGCACCTCAACCTGCACAAGACCTTCTGTATCCCGCACGGCGGCGGTGGTCCCGGCGTCGGCCCGGTCGGCGTCCGCGCGCACCTGGCGCCGTATCTGCCCAACCACCCGCTGCAGCCCTCCGCGGGCCCCGAGACGGGCGTCGGGCCGATCTCCGCGGCTCCCTGGGGCTCGGCCGGCATCCTGCCGATCTCCTGGGCGTACGTGCGCCTGATGGGCGGCGAGGGCCTCAAGCGCGCCACCCAGGTCGCGGTCCTGAGCGCCAACTACATCGCCAAGCGCCTGGAGGCGCACTATCCGGTGCTCTACACCGGCCCCGGGGGCCTGGTCGCCCATGAGTGCATCATCGACGTCCGGCCGCTGACCAAGGCGACCGGCGTGAGCATCGACGATGTCGCCAAGCGGCTGATCGACTACGGCTTCCACGCGCCGACGATGTCCTTCCCCGTGGCCGGCACGCTGATGATCGAGCCGACCGAGAGCGAGGACCTGGACGAGCTGGACCGCTTCTGCGACGCGATGATCGCCATCCGGGCGGAGATCGAGAAGGTCGGCTCGGGGGAGTGGGACAAGGACGACAACCCGCTGCGCAACGCCCCGCACACCGCGGCCGCGCTCGGCGGCGACTGGGCGCACCCGTACACCCGCGAGGAGGCCGTCTTCCCGGCCGGCGTCGACGCCGCGGAGAAGTACTGGCCGCCGGTGCGCCGCATCGACGGTGCCTTCGGTGACCGTAACCTCGTCTGCTCCTGCCCGCCGCTGGACGAGTACGACAGCTGATCCCGGCGGACAGCATCAAGGGCCCTCGGCAGGTGTGCCGGGGGCCCTGGTGTTTCGCGTGCCGGGCGGCCGCGGGTCAGGCGGCGGCGGTGGCCCGGGCCCGGTGCGGGGCGATGACCTGCCCGTTCGGTAGCAGCTCACCGGTGTCCTCGAAGAGCAGGACGCCATTGCAGAGCAGGCTCCAGCCCTGCTCCGGGTGGTGTGCCACAAGATGTGCGGCCTCCCGGTCGGAGGAATCTGCGGACGGGCAGGGCGGTTGGTGCTGACACATGGAAGTTGTCTTTCGCTGCGGTGTGGTGAACGTCGTCGTGCGGCGCGATGAGGTGTTCATGGCCGCTCCCCCGTTTCCTTCGGTCGGTCCCAGTGTTGCCCCACGGAGGGGATTCCGCAGGGATTTCGCGGCAGCGGTACTCACTCGATATGGACGCGTCACCCGTGCGGGCGGTTGCTCCCAATTGCACTCCTTCCCAAGAGGATTGGGAGTGGCATCCCTGGGCTAGTCCGCGTGGGTGAGCGCGACAGCGTGCCCCGTGGCCGGAAGGGGCCACGGGGCATGGACCGGCGGGACGGCGGGCGCCGGTTCTCCGCGTGCGGGCGGGGTCGCAGTGGTGTATCAGGCGGGTTCGCGCAGGAGCGGGGCGGGGGCGAGCCGCAGGGTGAGCCGGGGGAGCAGGTCGGCGAGGCGCGCCGGGCGGTGCGCGGCGATCCCCGGCGGGGCGGGCGCCAGCGGAACCAGCAGGTCACCGGCCGCGGGCAGCCCCTCGGCGCCGTCGGAGGCGGTGTCGTGGTGCAGCCACAGGGTGAGCATGTACAGCTCGGGTACGGACAGCAGTCGCGGCTGGAGGGGCGGGGTGAGCGCCTCGGCCTGGGCCAGTGCCTGCTCGGTCGCGGTGACGTAGGGGCCGCCGCAGAAGCGGGCGAAGGCCCAGCCGTCGGCGGTGAGCCGTGCCTCGGCGGTCGCCACGGCGCGCTCTCCGCCACGGACCAGGAACCGCCAGCCCGCCAGACGGGTGTGCGGGGTGCCGCCGGGCCGGCTGATGTCGTCCCAGACGTGCACCGGCAGCGGGTGATCGGGGCTGAGCGGCCCCTGATGGGTGCGGAGGGCGGAGACCGGGCCCTCGCGGACCGCGCCGGGGGAGCTGAGGGCGGCGAGGACGCTGCGCAGGGCGGGCGCAGGGGCAGGGGCAAGGAGCAGCGGCATGATGGGTGGCCTCTCACTTCGGAGACACGGTGCGGCGCGGCGGGTGCAGACGGCGCTGTCTGCGGGCGGGGTCAGAGCGTGGCCGGCCGGGGCTGCGGCGGCGGGGTCAGCCGCTGGCCCCCGTGGCGGTGGAAACACCGGGACACCGGGTGCCAAGTCTCTGCCTCGTAAGCGGAGTTTATACGACGTATGTTCTGAAAGAGTTTCGGTTACCGGCCTTGCGGATTTTCGGCAAGGTGAAATCCAGACCCCTGCACGAGGTGTTTTCCGCCGCTTTGTGCAGCGGTTTTATGAGGCCACCTCGTATTCCCTGACCGGCGCGGTAGGCCGGATCTCACCGGTGATTCTCGCCGGAGAAATGCGGGCGGCGAGCACCGCCGAGATATGCCTGGGGGGCATGCCGGAGGCTGCACCACTTCGAGCCTATCGGCACCCGCCCGTCCCCGACGCGTTATCGATCAGATTGCCGGGGCATCATCGACCGTAGCGCGAGCCCCGGCGGTGTCGGGGACGGCCCCAAGCAGCCCGTGGTCGCGGGCCGTTCACTCGAGGAAGGACCCTTCGATGGGGGAGAAGGTCGCCGCGGACGGGATCGACCTGGCGGACCGGGAGCGTTATCGAAGAAAGCTTCACGAGTGCCTTGAGGGATTGCAGAGGCTCCTGCGCGAGAAGCGATTCGACCGTCCCAGGAATCTCATGGGCCTGGAGATCGAACTCAATCTCGCCGGTGCCGACGGGCTGCCCCGCATGATGAACTCTCAAGTTCTTGAACGCATCGCCAGCGGTGATTTTCAGACGGAGCTCGCCCAGTGCAATCTTGAGGTCAACATCCTCCCGCACCGTTTGAGCGGCCGGGTGCTGGACCAGCTCGCCGAGGAACTCCGTACGGGTCTCGGATATGCGGAACGAAAGGCCCGCGAGGTCGCCGCCAGGATCGTGATGATCGGTATTCTGCCGACCCTGCACGCCAACGACCTCACGGCCGCCAGCCTCTCCGAGAACGACCGCTACGTCCTGCTCAACGACCAGATGCGAGCGGCCCGGGGGGAGGATTTCGCGCTCGACATCCGGGGCGTGGAGCATCTGGTCTCCCGCTCGCCCTCGATCGCACCGGAAGCCGCCTGTACGTCGGTCCAGTTGCACCTCCAGGTGACACCGGGCCGCTTCGCCGCCGTCTGGAACGCGGCGCAGGCCATCGCCGCGGTGCAGGTGGCGGTCGGTGCGAACTCGCCGTTCCTCTTCGGCCGTGAGCTGTGGCGGGAGTCCCGGCCGCCGGTGTTCCAGCAGGCCACCGACACCCGTTCGCCGGAGTTGCAGGCCCAGGGGGTACGCCCCCGTACCTGGTTCGGCGAGCGCTGGGTCGACTCCGCGTACGACCTGTTCGAGGAGAACGTGCGCTACTTCCCGCCGCTGCTGCCGGTGTGCGGGCCGCAGGAACCGCTGCGGGTCCTCGACGAAGGCGGGGTGCCCGACCTTGCGGAACTGACCCTGCACAACGGCACCGTCTACCGCTGGAACCGCCCCGTCTACGCGGTCGCCGACGGCGTCGCGCACCTCAGGGTCGAGAACCGGGTGCTGCCGGCCGGTCCCACCGTCGACGATGTCATCGCCAACACCGCCTTCTACTACGGCCTGGTGCGGGCGCTGGCCGAGGAGCCGCGGCCGGTGTGGAGCCGCCTTCCGTTCGCCGCCGCGGCCCGCAACTTCGACGCGGCCTGCCGGTACGGCATCGACGCCACCCTGGCCTGGCCGCGTCCCGGGCGGGCCGGCGGACTCTCCGACGTCCCGGCGGTGCGGCTGGTGCGCAAGGAGCTGCTGCCGCTGGCGGCCCGGGGGCTGGACGCCTGGGGGGTGGAACCGGCCGACCGTGATCACTATCTCGGCATCATCGAGGAGCGCTGCCGGCGACGGGTGAACGGGGCGTCCTGGCAGGCCGCGGCCTTCCATCACGCCCGGCGGCAGGGCCTGGACCGGGATGCCGCGCTCGCCGCGATGACCCGGCGCTACGGCGAGCTGATGCACTCCGGGACACCGGTGCACACCTGGCCGGTCGCCTGGGCGGTCGGCGGGCGGTCGTCCGTACCGGGGCAGCGGCAGGCGGCGACTTAGCGGAGCGGGAGGGGGTGCGGGGTGCTCAGTGGGGCGCCTTGCCGCCCGCGGTGATGACGGCCTTGAGGAGCGCCCGGTGGAGCTGCGACGGGTCGTCGACCCGGTGTGCCGAGCCGCCGGTCGGTGCCACGATGCGCTCCAGTGCGGAGGTGTCGGCGTCCGGGCCGATCGCCAGGGCGATGAGCGGCACCGGCCGCTTGGGGTCGGCCAGTTGCTTCAGCCGGGTGACCAGGTCGTCGAGGCCGATGCTGCCGGCGTCCGCGTCGGCGCTGTCGGTGACGAGGACCAGCGCATTGACCTTCCCGCTCGCATACGTCGTGCGGGCCTTCTCGTACGCGGCGAGCGTGGTGTCGTAGAGGCCGGCGCCGCTGCGGGCCTCCGGGGTCAGGGCGTCGAGCGCGGCGGTGAGCGCGTCCCGGTGGGTGCCGCCGCCGTTCGTGTCCCGGTCGCCGAGGCGGCCGGTGGGCGCCACCTCCGCGTAGTCCCTGGGGCCGCCCAGGAAGGTGGCGAACTTCCACAGCCCGAACTCGTCGTCGGATGTGCAGGTGGCCAGCGCCTGGAGCAGGGAGTTCTTGGCGAGTTGCATCCGGGTCCGGCCGCCTTGGCCCGGTACCGGGGTGCCCATCGACGCCGAGGCGTCGACGACCGTGGTGAGCCGGGTGCTCTGCACGGTGATCGTCCACATACCCATGAGTGCCTGGAGTTCCCTGACCGTCGGCGGATCGGCGGGGCCGGCGGCGGAGGGCTGCGGCGCGCGGCCGCCGGCGGTGCGGATCACCTTCTGGTCCGCACGGCCGTTTGCGTCGCGGAAGCCGTGGGCGCGCAGGATGCGCTGTCCGGCGGCCTCGCTCAGCAGCGTCATGAAGCGATTGGCGGCGCGGGTCTGCTCGGGTCTCATCTCCTCGTCGTCGACCAGGACGTACGGGTAGTCGAGGCGGGCCGCGCCGTCCTGCGGGTAGAACAGGTCGAGCGAGGGCCCGCTGCCCGACGCGGTGTTGTGGGCGTACGCGGCCTGCTCGGACAGCAGGAGCGCCCGGTTGCGGCGCGGATTGTCCCGGGCCGCACCGGAGTCGTCCTTCGGCAGGGTGGCGGTCGCGTTGCTGTCGCCGTCCGCGACCCGCTGGTGGAGGAGCTTTGCCGCCGCGGCGGTACGGGTGTCGGCATCGTCGCCTTCCTTGCCGTCGGCGGCGCTGGTGCGGGCCAGCGCGAGCAGCCCGGTGGCGCTGCGGGCCGGGTCGGCCATGCCCAGCCGCAGCGCGCGGGACGAGCTCGCGGCCCGGGTCAGCTCCGCCCAGCGGTAGGTCCTGGCCGGCCAGCCCAGCGACGTGGCGGCCGTGGGGACGGCGCCCAGCACGACCGGGGACGAGGCGATGGTGCCGGCAGTGGTCAGGGGGGTGCCGCGCTCGGCACCGACGCGATCCGCCCACGGCTGGAATCCGGTATCCAGACCTGGAATTCGGGGTCGGCCGGCCGCTGTCCGAAGGCGTCGGCGAGATCATGGGCGGCACGTGCGGTGATCTGGACGTCAAGGCATTTGCCGTCGGTGCGTATCGCGCCGTCGCGGGCCGTCCGGGCGACCGCTTCGAGCGCCGGGGCGATATCGGGCGCGGCGGCCACCGCGAGCCGCGTCGAGTTGCCGTCGCAGGGTCCTCCGAACGGGAGCAGACCGCTGCGCAGCGCCACGGCCGAGCCCGCCACGACGGCGAGCGCGAGACCGGTGGCGAGGACGAGAGTGCGCCGGCGGGCCGGGGGGTGCCCCTATCTCTTTCGTCAAGCGGTAGGGGCGCGTTTTGGGTGGGTTCGTCAGGTGGGTTGGGGGACGGT
>NZ_SDIG01000131.1:0-19108 GCF_004122755.1 Streptomyces sp. TM32 | reverse complement strand
CCACCGGTCTTCTCTCCACCCCCAACGGGTGGGGCCGCGCCGCAGGACGAAGTCCGGAGGAGCGGCACCGCAGCCGACCACCCACGCCCGCCGCAGGCGCAACGGCGACAAACCATTACGGCGGGAAAGCCGACAACGTTGGGGGGAGCCAAAGACCTCGGCGCCCACGTACGGTGAACTCATGACGAGCATCGGTGGAGCCGAGATGGTCGACTGGAATCTCGCGGTGGCGACCGCGACCCGGTTCGTGCGGCCGGGGCCCGAGGTGAGCCGGGACGAGGCACGCGCGATCGTCGCCGAGCTGCGCAAGCACGCCAAGGCCTCCGAGGCGCATGTCCGTGCCTTCACGCGCCTGGCACAGCCCGACGCGACGGGCGAGGAACCGCACGACACACCGGTCCTTGTCGTGGACCGGCCCGGCTGGATCCGGGCGAACGTCGCCGGGTTCCGTGCCGTGCTCAAGCCGCTGCTGGCCAAGATGGAGGACCGCCGCTCGACGGTCCCCGGCGGTGCGGTGCTCGGCGCGGTCGGCGGCAAGGTCACGGGCGTGGAGCTGGGCATGCTGCTGTCGTTCCTGGCCTCCCGGGTCCTGGGCCAGTACGAGACGTTCGCCCCGGCCTCCCGGGATCTGCCGGCCGCGGCGCAGGGCGGCCGGCTGCTGCTCGTCGCGCCGAACATCGTGCACGTCGAGCGCGAGCTGGAGGTGGCCCCGCACGACTTCCGGCTGTGGGTGTGCCTCCACGAGGAGACCCACCGCACCCAGTTCACCGCCGTGCCGTGGCTGCGCGACCACATCGAGGGCGAGATCCAGTCGTTCCTCAGTGAGACGGACATCGATCCCGGCGCCCTCCTGGAGCGGCTGCGCGAGGCCGCCCAGTCGCTGGCCGGCGCCAAGCCCGAGGGTGAGGAGGGCGAGGACGACCGCTCCCTCGTCGATCTCGTCCAGACGCCCGCGCAGCGCGAGATCCTCGGCCGGTTGACCGCCGTGATGTCCCTGCTGGAGGGGCATGCCGACTTCGTGATGGACGGCGTGGGGCCCGATGTCGTGCCCACCGTCGCCGAGATCCGGGAGAAGTTCCAAAAGCGCCGGGCCAGTGGCGCCGGGCGGCTGGACCAGGCGCTGCGCAAGCTGCTCGGCCTGGACGCCAAACTCCGGCAGTACCGCGACGGCGAGCGGTTCGTCAGCGCGGTCGTCGAGGAGGTCGGCATGGACGGCTTCAACCGCGTCTGGACGTCGCCGAACACCCTCCCCACCAAACAAGAGATCGCCAAACCGGCGGACTGGATCGCGCGGGTGCACCGCAGGACGGACGGGGCACCGTAAGCGAACGGCGTGAGCTGGGCACGCCGGGCGGCAGTAGCGCGCCCCTTCAATCACCCGTCTGAGGGACCGATACGGATGGATAGGCGTGCAATGCTCGGGGAACCGCTCGCCTCTGTCACCATCTAGGCACTCTGTGTGACGAAAATGCCTCTCACGGCCCGAGGCTCCCCAGCTGACGATTGGAAACGGACATGGGTCCCCATCCAGCGGTCGCCGCGATACGCCTGGCGGTCCGCCGCGTACTCCACGACGTCCTCACCCACCACTGCACGCAGGACCGGCACCAGCCCCCGCTCGTGCTCGTCGCCTGCTCCGGCGGCGCCGATTCCATGGCGCTCGCCTCCGCTCTCGCCTTCGAGGCCCCCAAGCTCGGGGTCCGCGCCGGGGGCGTCACCATCGACCACGGCCTGCAGGAGGGCTCGGACCTCCGTGCCGCCGAGGTCGCCCTGCGGCTGCGGGCCCTGCGGCTCGACCCGGTAGAGGTCGTCTCCGTCACGGTGGGCCGCGAAGGAGGCCCCGAGGCCGCCGCCCGGGACGCCCGCTACGCCGCTCTGGACGCCACCGCCGAGCGCTGCGGCGCCACCGCCGTCCTCCTCGGCCACACCCGCGACGACCAGGCCGAGACGGTGCTCCTCGGCCTCGCCCGCGGCTCCGGGACCCGCTCGCTCTCCGGGATGGCCGCGACCAGCGGACGCGGCGGCCGCTACCGCAGGCCCTTCCTGGACGTCGACCGCCAGACCGCCCGTAAGGCCTGCCTGATCCAGGCGCTCCCCGTCTGGGACGACCCGCACAACTCGGACCCCGCCTACACCCGTTCCCGGCTGCGCCACGAGGGCCTGCCCGCGCTGGAGAAGGCGCTCGGCAAGGGCGTCGTCGAGGCCCTGGCCCGTACCGCCCAGCTCTCCCGCGACGACGCCGACGCCCTGGACGCCTGGGCCGCCGACGCCGAGGGCACGGTCCTCGACGAGGCCGGCACCCTCGACGTCGCCGCGCTGTTCGCCCTGCCCCCCGCGGTACGCCGCCGGGTGTTGCGCCGGGCCGTCATCGCCGCCGGCTCACCGGCCGGTTCGCTCTTCGCCCGCCACATCGAGGAAGTGGACCGGCTCATCACGGCCTGGAGGGGCCAGGGAGCCATCAACCTCCCCGGGCGAGTGGGTGTGCGACGGCAGGGTGGCAGACTGGTCCTCCGGCAGGGCTGAGCCGCAGACGCTGCCCCGCATCCGAAGTCTCACGACTGACGCGAACACCGAACCGAGCGAGAGTGGCACGGGTGGACGACAAGGACATGGGCTCCGACCTTCAGTCGGTACTCATCAGCAAGGAAGAGATCGACGCGAAGCTGGCGGAGCTGGCGGCGAAGATCGACGCGGAGTACGCGGGCAAGGACCTGCTCATCGTCGGTGTCCTCAAGGGGGCCGTGATGGCGATGGCGGATCTGGCGCGCGCGCTGTCCACCCCCGTCACGATGGACTGGATGGCCGTGTCCTCCTACGGCGCGGGCACCCAGTCCTCCGGTGTGGTCCGCATCCTCAAGGACCTCGACACCGACATCAAGGGCAAGCACGTCCTGATCGTCGAGGACATCATCGACTCCGGCCTGACGCTGTCGTGGCTGCTGTCGAACCTCGGCTCCCGGGAGCCGGCCTCGCTGGAGGTCTGCACCCTGCTGCGCAAGCCGGACGCGGCCAAGGTCGCGATCGATGTGAAGTGGATCGGCTTCGACATCCCGAACGAGTTCGTCGTCGGGTACGGCCTGGACTTTGCGGAGAAGTACCGGAATCTGCCGTTCGTCGGTACTCTCGCGCCGCACGTCTACGGCGGCTGAGGAGGCTCCCGCCCCCCGGCGGGAACCCTTCGGGGCTTCCCGCCGTTGGAGCAGGGAGAGCAGAATCCTCGGCTGCATGTTCACTGTCGGCGCAGGCGCCGGATGACGATGCTGGGGTACCGTCCGAAGGAAATTCTTTTTCGGGCCAGTAATACACCGTACGCACGACCAGCCCTCCCAAGGGCGTTGTGCCTCACTGTGGCAGGAGGGACGGGGCCTTTACGGCTCCGTATGGATGGACGTGAAGCGATACTTCCGTGGGCCGGTCATGTGGATCGTGCTGGCCGTCCTCGCCGTGGTCGTGTTGATGCAAGTCGTCGGCTCGTCCGGCGGCTACAAGACGGTGGACACCGGTCAGGTCGTCAAGGCGATCGCTGACAACAAGGTGAAGTCCGCCGAGCTGACGACCGGTGACGACAACAAGATCAAGATTGAGCTGTCGGGCTCCAACAAGATCGACGGCTCCAACAAGATCCAGGCGAGCTACATCGGCGACCAGGGCGTCGACGTGGCGAAGAACCTGCAGGCCAAGTACCAGACCGGCGAGATCAAGGACGGGTACACGGTCTCCCCGTCGAAGCAGAACCCGTTCGTCAGCGTGCTGATCACGCTGCTCCCCTTCATCCTCCTTCCCATCATCTTCCTGTTCCTGATGAACCAGGCGCAGGGCGGTGGATCCCGGGTGATGAACTTCGGGAAGTCGAAGGCGAAGCTGATCACGAAGGACACCCCCAAGACGACGTTCTCGGACGTCGCCGGGTCGGACGAGGCCGTCGAGGAGCTCCACGAGATCAAGGAGTTCCTCCAGGAGCCGGCGAAGTTCCAGGCCGTGGGTGCCAAGATCCCCAAGGGTGTGCTGCTGTACGGGCCGCCCGGAACGGGCAAGACCCTGCTCGCGCGCGCCGTCGCCGGTGAGGCGGGCGTCCCGTTCTACTCCATCTCCGGTTCCGACTTCGTCGAGATGTTCGTCGGTGTCGGTGCCTCCCGTGTCCGTGACCTCTTCGAGCAGGCCAAGGCGAACGCCCCGGCGATCGTCTTCGTCGACGAGATCGACGCCGTCGGCCGGCACCGCGGTGCGGGCCTGGGCGGTGGCCACGACGAGCGTGAGCAGACCCTCAACCAGCTCCTGGTCGAGATGGACGGCTTCGACGTGAAGGGCGGCGTGATCCTGATCGCCGCCACGAACCGTCCGGACATCCTCGACCCGGCGCTGCTGCGCCCCGGCCGTTTCGACCGGCAGATCGCCGTCGACCGTCCGGACCTGCAGGGACGTCTGGAGATCCTCAAGGTCCACCAGAAGGGCAAGCCGGTCGCCCCGGACGTCGACCTCTCGGCCGTCGCCAAGCGCACCCCCGGCTTCACCGGTGCCGATCTGTCGAACGTCCTCAACGAGGCCGCGCTGCTGACGGCCCGGAGCGACGAGAAGCTGATCAACAACCACTTCCTGGACGAGGCGATCGACCGCGTCGTGGCCGGTCCGCAGAAGCGGACCCGGATCATGTCCGACAAGGAGAAGAAGATCACCGCGTACCACGAGGGCGGACACGCCCTGGTCGCGGCGGCCTCACCCAACTCCGACCCGGTCCACAAGATCACGATCCTGTCCCGCGGCCGGGCCCTGGGCTACACCATGGTCCTGCCCGACGAGGACAAGTACTCCACCACCCGCAACGAGATGCTCGACCAGCTGGCGTACATGCTGGGCGGCCGCGCGGCGGAGGAGCTGGTCTTCCACGACCCGACCACGGGCGCCGCGAACGACATCGAGAAGGCCACCGCCACGGCCCGCGCGATGGTCACGCAGTACGGCATGACCGAGCGGCTCGGCGCGATCAAGTTCGGCACCGACAACTCCGAGCCCTTCCTGGGCCGTGAGATGGGTCACCAGCGCGACTACTCGGAGGAGATCGCCGCGCTGGTCGATGAGGAAGTCAAGAAGCTCATCGAGACCGCGCACAACGAGGCGTGGGAGATCCTGGTCGAGAACCGCGACGTGCTGGACAACCTCGTGCTGACGCTCCTGGAGAAGGAGACGCTCAACAAGGACGAGATCGCCGAGCTCTTCAAGCACGTGGTCAAGCGCCCGGCCCGCCCGGCGTGGACCGGCTCCTCGCGCCGTACGCCCTCCAGCCGCCCGCCGGTGCTGTCGCCGAAGGAGCTGGGTCCGGCCAACGGCTCCGTGACCACGACCGCCACCGTCTCCACGGAGAAGGTGGAGGCTCCCGAGGAGCAGCGTCCCGAGAGCTGATCACCGCGGGCCCCGGGGCCCGGAATATCTGCCGCGCCCTCCAGGTTTAGCCTGGGGGGCGCGGCATTCCGCGATTTTCGAGCGGGCGCAGAAGGAACGAGGCACCACATGACCGACCCTGTGACGCTGGACGTCGACGGAAAGCTCGGCACTTTCGACGAGAAGCGCGCCGAGAACGCCGTCCGCGAGCTGCTCATCGCGGTGGGTGAGGACCCCGACCGCGAGGGACTCCTGGAGACGCCGGCACGGGTGGCACGGGCGTACAAGGAGATCTTCGCCGGGCTGTGGCAGAAGCCGGAGGACGTGCTGACGACCACGTTCGACCTGGGTCACGACGAGATGGTGCTGGTCAAGGACATCGAACTGGTATCCAGCTGCGAACATCACCTGGTGCCGTTCGTCGGGGTGGCGCACGTCGGCTACATCCCGTCCGCGGACGGGAAGATCACCGGTCTGTCGAAGCTGGCGCGGCTGGTCGATGTGTTCGCCCGGCGCCCGCAGGTCCAGGAGCGGCTGACCACGCAGATCGCGGACTCCCTGATGGAGATCCTGGAGCCGCGCGGCGTGATCGTCGTCATCGAGTGCGAGCACATGTGCATGACGATGCGCGGGGTGCGCAAGCCGGGGGCGAAGACGACGACCTCGGCCGTGCGCGGCCAGCTGCGCGACGCCGCGACGCGCGCCGAGGCGATGAGCCTGATACTCGCTCGCTAGGGCCTGCCGTTTGGATCAAGCCGGGCTCGCGGGGTGTGGCACCCCGATACTCCGACGGCCGGGCCCTGCCGTACAGCAGGGGCCCGGCCGTCGTCGGGTGGCACGGGGGCAGGCGCGCGTCAGGCCTTGAGGTGGTTGCCCAGCCACTCCAGGGCGGCGGGAATCTCGCGGCGCCAGGTGTTGAAGTTGTGGCCGCCGCTGTCGAGGATGATCGACGAGATCCGGCTCGGTGACTTCGTCTGCTGGATGAACCGCAGCGTCTGGTGGTAGTTCCCCTCGCCCTGCTTGCTGCTGGTGACCAGCAGGTTCACCGGGGGAGCGGGCAGGTGCCGCTGCCGCCACAGCAGATTGTTCTCCCGCTCCAGCTGCGGGTTGCCGCCGAAGAGGTCACCGGTGGTGGCGTCCCGGGGGGCCTTGTAGGCGCCGGAGAGGGCGACGGCGGTGGAGTACGCGTCGGGGTGGCGCATCGTCATCTTCAGCGCGCAGTAGCCGCCGGTGGAGTCACCGATGACTCCCCAGCTCTTGGCCTCGCGCCCTATTCGGTAGTGCGCCGTGAGGTCCGTGCGCAGGTCCTTGGTGAAGAACGTCTCGGTCTGCGGGCCGTTCGGTATGTCCATGCACTCGGTGTCGCGCGGCGGGGCCACGGTCGGGCGCATCATGATCAGGACCGTGGGCCGCATCCGGTTCTGCTGGAGCAGGTTGTGCTGGGTCTGCGGGAAATGCAGCTTCTTGTAGAGCGCCTCGGCGGTGCCGGGGTAGCCGGTGAGCACCACGGCCGCCGGGAATGTCTTGTGGGCGTACTTCTTCTGGAAGTACTGCGGCGGCAGATAGACGAAAGCGGGGCTGGCGATGCCGGAGTTCTCGCCGTTGACCAGCACCTTGTCGATCCGGCCGCCGGACGCCGGCCGGCCCCCGTTCTTGACGCTGATCCGTTCCGTGCCGAGCATCTGGAGCTTCGTGCCGTTCGGTCCGGTCTGGTAATTCGTGACCACGCCCGGCTCCTGCTCCTGGCCGAAGAGGTCGGCCCAGGACGCGTAGAAACCGAAGGAATTGTTGGCGTACAGGCCGATGGAGGCGAATACGGCGAGCTGGGTCGCCAGCAGGAGCCCGACGCGACCGAGGACGGCTCGCCAGTTCCCCTTGGACAACCGGGGCCAGAGCCAAATCGTGAGGACGAACAGTGCCACCGCGACGAGGACGGCAAGAAGCAGCACTTTCTTGCTGGTGAGACCCATGTGGTGCTTTCTTCCGGGCGGCCGGGTCATCCGTACCGCTAGTGGAACCCCTAGCCCTGAAACGCCGTCATACAGGGCGCAAAAAGTCCAGATGCTGCGACAAGGCTCGCACGTTCTCTCGACCGGGGCGACGGGAAAGTGATGTCTGACAGGCTAGATGGCGAAAAGTCGGAGACGGTTGCGTGGCGAACGCCACGCTGGCTCCGCGGCCCGCGACCCGAGGCGGTGCCCGGTGTCGTCGGTACCGCCGGCGTGATCGTCGGTCTGTTGAACCTGCTGTCCGGGGTGTTCGCACGGTTCCGGCACAGCCGGATGCACGCCCTGGCCGAGGTGCTGCCGGGTGCGGTGAGCCCGCTGGCGGCGGCCGCCTCGATCGTCGTCGGCATCCTGTTGCTCCTTTTGGCCCATGGACTCAAGCGGCGTAAGCGGCGGGCCTGGATGGCGGCCGTGGCGCTGCTCCCGGTGGGGATCGCGGCGCAACTGGTGTACCGCCACTCCGTCTGTGGAGCGGCGCTCTCGATGGCGCTCCTGGTGTTCCTGGTGCGCCACCGGCGGGAATTCGCGGCGCTGCCCGATCCGCGCAGCCGCTGGAAGGCCCTCGCCAACTTCGTCGTCCTCGGCGGCGCGAGCTTCGCCATCGGCCTGGTCGTCGTCAGCTCCCACCCCGCGAAGACCGTCGGCTCGCCCACCCTGTGGGAGCGCGTCCAGCACGTCCTGTGGGGCCTGTTCGGCTTCGAGGGCCCGATCAGCTACACCCACCACGTCGACTACACCGTCGGCTACTCCCTGGGCGCGCTCGGCCTGCTGACCGTCGCCACCACCGCGTACCTCGCCTTCCGGCCCGAGCACCCGGCGGCCCGGCTGACCGACGACGACGAGCGGCAACTGCGCGAACTGCTCGCCAAGCACGGCGCCCGCGACTCGCTGGGCTACTTCGCGCTGCGCCGGGACAAGGGCGCGGTCTTCTCGCCGACCGGCAAGGCCGCGGTCTGCTACCGGGTGATCTCCGGTGTGATGCTCGCCAGCGGCGACCCGATAGGCGACGTCGAGGCCTGGCCGGGCGCCATCGAGCGCTTCATGGAGGAGGCCCGAGCGCACTCCTGGACCCCGGCGGTCACCGGCTGCAGCGAGACCGGCGGCCAGGTGTGGACCCGGGAGACCGGGATGGACGCGCTGGAGCTGGGCGACGAGGCGATCGTGGACGTCGCCGACTTCACCCTCACCGGGCGCGCGATGCGCAACGTACGGCAGATGGTCAAGCGCATCGAGCGCAACGGCTACCGGACGCAGGTGCGCCGGGTGCGCGATCTGGAGCCGGCCGAGCTGGCGCGGATTCAGCAGGCCGCGGACGCCTGGCGGGACACCGACACCGAGCGCGGCTTCTCCATGGCGCTGGGCCGGATCGACGCGGTGGCCGACGGCGACGCGGTGATCGCCACCGCGCATCTGCCCGCGGGCGAGGGCGAGGAGCCGGGCCCCTACGGGGATCTGAAGGCCATGCAGCACTTCGTGCCCTGGGGCGACAGCGGCATCTCCCTGGAGCTGATGCGGCGTGACCGCAGCGCCGACCCCGGGATGAACGAGCTGCTGATCGTGGCCGCGCTGCAGGCGGCCCCCGACCTCAAGATCAAACAGGTGTCGCTGAACTTCGCGGTCTTCCGCTCCTCCCTGGAGCGCGGCGAGAAGCTCGGTGCGGGGCCGGTCATCCGGATCTGGCGCGGCATGCTGATCTTCCTGTCCCGCTGGTACCAGATCGAGTCGCTCTACAAGTTCAACGACAAGTTCCGGCCACGCTGGGAGCCCCGCTTCGTGGTCTTCCGCAACAGCCGTGACATCCCGCGGATCGGCCTGGCGGCGCTCCAGGCCGAGGGCTATCTGGAGCTGAGCCTGCCGCGCGTACTGCGCCGCAGGAAGGCCGCCGAGCCGCAGCCGTGTGCGCACCTGCCGGAGCCGGTCGACGCCCCGGCCGTCGAGCGGGTGGCCTGACGGGCCGGGTGGCCTGACGGGACCGCTCCCGGGCCTGTCCGAGGGGGCCGCGCCGTACGGCGTGCGGCGGCCCGGCGCCCCCGCCGTCCTCCCGGCGACAGCCGCAATCCGGCCGGTCGGCACACGGCCTACGCTGGTGCCATGAGTACCTTGCGTGGCCGGGTGGCCGGACTGCCGGACTGGGACCGCTGCGCGGTGCTGGGCGTCGTCAATGTGACGCCCGATTCGTTCTCCGACGGCGGTGACTGGTTCGACACCGAACTCGCGGTCAAACACGGCCTCGACCTGGTGGCGCAGGGTGCCGACATGGTGGACGTGGGCGGTGAGTCGACCCGGCCGGGCGCGGCGCGGGTGGACGAGG
Source organism: Streptomyces sp. TM32 (assembly GCF_004122755.1). Classification (NCBI taxonomy): domain Bacteria; kingdom Bacillati; phylum Actinomycetota; class Actinomycetes; order Kitasatosporales; family Streptomycetaceae; genus Streptomyces; species Streptomyces sp. TM32. The sequence continues at coordinate 9,415 of NZ_SDIG01000131.1, read as the reverse complement.
CCGAGGAGCTGCGCCGGGTGGTTCCGGTCGTCCGGGAGCTGGCCGCGGCCGGTGTCGTGGTCTCCGTCGACACCATGCGCGCCTCGGTCGCCGAGCAGGCCGTCGAGGCCGGAGCGAGCCTGGTCAACGACGTCAGCGGGGGCGCCGCCGATCCGGCGATGGTGCCCGTGGTGGCGGCGCACCACGTCCCGTTCGTGGTGATGCACTGGCGCGGCCAGTCCATCGACATGAACAACCGTGCCGTCTACGGGGACGTGGTCGCCGAGGTCGTCGATGAGCTGGCGCGGAGCATGGAGCGCGCGGTGTCCGGCGGGGTCGACCCGGACCGGATCGTTCTCGACCCCGGCCTGGGCTTCGCCAAGGAGGCCGAGCACGATCTCGCGCTGGTCGCCCACTTGGCGCGGCTGCGCGCGCTGGGCCGTCCGTTGCTGGTGGCCGCATCGAGGAAACGGTTCCTGGGAAGGGTGCTGGCAGGCGGTGCGGGAGCCGCTCCACCGCCGGCCCGGGAGCGGGACGCAGCGACGGCGGCGGTGTCGGCGATCGTGGCGCGAGAGGGGGCCTGGGCGGTGCGGGTGCACGAGGTCAGGGCGAGCGCGGATGCGGTACGGGTGGCCCGTGCCGTGGAGGGCGCGGTGGCAGCGGCGGACGCCGGCTCCATGACGGTGAACACGACGGGAACGGTGTGAGCGGCTTGGGCCCACAGACGGACATCGAGCTGGTCGAGCAGGCGAACACGACCCTGTACGAGACCATCGAGCGCGGCGATCATGAAGCGTTGTCCGAGTTGTGGCTGGACGGCCAGGTGAGCGTGGTCCACCCCGGGTGGCCGGTGCTGCGCGGGCGCGGTGAGGTCCTCCGCTCGTACGCCCTGATCATGGCGAACACCGAGTACATCCAGTTCTTTCTCACGGACGTGGAGATCGATGTCATCGGTGACACCGCGCTGGTGACCTGCACCGAGAACATCCTCAGCGGCGGCCCCGCCGAGGACGACGGCTCGGTGGGCCCGCTGATCGGCCAGCTGGTCGTGGCGACCAATGTCTTCCGGCGGACCGAGGACGGCTGGCGGGTGTGGTCACACCACGGGTCGCCGGTGCTGGCGGACCGTGACGACGAGGACGAGGACGACGAGGGGCCCGGGGGGCCGGACGAGGGCGAGGGCACCGAGGGCGCCCTCTGAGAGCGCTCAGGGCGGGCACCGGGCGCGCGAGCCGGTGCGGGGCGCGGGGTGTGAGCCTTGCCATGCCGTGCGCCCTGGTGGGGGCGGTGGCGGCCCGCCCCGCCGGCACCGTCGGGCGTCAGCCATCCGGGCGAGGGCGCACCCGTTCGAGCCAAGTGCGGCACGGGTAGGGGTGGGGCGTGGGCAGGGGGGTAAGAGGGCCGCGCGGACGATCTCCCGGCCTGTCGGTCGCTGTCCCACAGGGCGGCGCCTAGCAGGAGGCGCGGGGTCTTGTCCATAGCCCCCGTGGGCGAGGACTGTCGGTGCTCGAAGGTAGATTCGACGGCGGGGCAGTGTTGCCGGATCGCTCCGGTGCCTGCCCGGAATCCGACGAACAGTGGCGCCCAAGGTGCCGTGGACCAGTGGGAGTGATTCGCGTGGATCGTGTCGCGCTGCGTGGGCTGAGGGCCCGGGGCCACCACGGGGTGTTTCCCCGTGAGCGCGAGGAAGGCCAGACCTTCATCGTCGACGTGGTCCTCGGCCTGGACACCCGCGAGGCGGCGGCCAGCGACGATCTCGCGAAGACCGTGCACTACGGCGTTGTGGCCGAGGAGGTGGTGGCTGTCGTGCAGGGCGAGCCCGTCGACCTCATCGAAACCCTGGCCGAGCGCATCGCCGATCAGTGCCTCAAGCACGGGGGTGTGCAGCAGGTGGAGGTGGTGGTGCACAAGCCGGACGCGCCGATCACCGTCCCCTTCGACGACGTGACCATCACTATCACTCGGAGCCGAGTATGAAGCCCAGCCGCCACCCGACCATCACCGCCGACGGGACGTCGCAGCCGCGCACGGACTTCGGTGACCCGACCGTGCAGCCGGTGCCCGCCTCGGTGGTGGAGCAGGTGGACGCCGCGGATGTGACGCTGTCCAACCCCAAACACGCCGTGATCTCCCTGGGCAGCAACCTCGGCAACCGCCTGGAGATCCTCCAGGGCGCCGTCGACGCGCTGGAGGACACCCCCGGCCTGCGGGTCAAGGCCGTCTCGCCGGTCTACGAGACCGAGCCGTGGGGCGTGGCGCCCGGATCGCAGTCGACGTACTTCAACGCCGTGGTGCTGATCAAGACGACGCTGCCGCCGGCCTCCCTCCTGGAGCGCGGGCAGGCGATCGAGGAGGCCTTCGAGCGGGTCCGCGACGAGCGCTGGGGCCCGCGCACGATCGACGTCGACATCCTGGCGTACCAGGGCGTGGTCTCCGACGACCCCGCGCTGACGCTGCCGCACCCGCGGGCCCATCAGCGCGCCTTCGTGCTGGCGCCGTGGCTCGACATCGACCCGGAGGCGGAGGTTCCCGGGCACGGCGCGGTGGCCGCCCTGCTGTCGGAGGTCGGCCGCGAGGGGGTCACGCCGCGGGCGGACCTGGAACTTCGGCTGCCCGAATAGTCGTTAGGGTTGCGGGTCGGTTCTCCGCGGGATGCATCAATACGAAACCGACAAGGCGGCCATATCGTCAGAGGTGGTCGTGACGAGGGATGGTCATGACGGTGCGAAGGGCGAGCGCTCGGTGAAACAGCTGCGAATCAAGGTGCTGGCCGGGCTGTTTCTGGTGGCCGGGGTGCTGGCCTGGGGCGGCGCCCGGCTGTGGGACGCGTTCGGCACCCTCCCGAGCGTGCCGGTGGCGGCGCCGATCGTGCTGGCGCTGCTCGCCTCGGTGCTCGCGGCGACCGCCTTCTCGATGCGGGCGCGGCTGCGCGAGCAGCGTGAGCGCCGGCCGGGCGCGAAGGGCGTCGATCCGCTGGTGGCTGCCCGCGCGGTGGTCTTCGGGCAGGCGAGCGCGCTGGTCTCGTCGCTGGTGGCCGGGCTGTACGGCGGTGTCGGCGTCTTCTTGCTGTCCTCGGGACTCGATGTCGGACCCCGCCGGGACCAGGCGATCTACGCCGGTCTCTCGGTGCTCGCCGGGGCGGCGGTGGTCGTCGCGGCGCTCTTCCTGGAGCGGGTGTGCAAGCTGCCGGAGGACGACGGCAAGGGCAATGGCGGAGTGAACTCGGTGGTGTGAAGCCGGATCCGCCATCCATTTCTCCAAGATCATTCCGATGCCCGCCTGTCGCCCCCGGGTTCCGCTCCCGGCCCCGCGTCGCGGTGGGAACCGGCGCCGAAGAAGAGCCGGATCGAGGGCGGTGCGGAATTCACCTCCCTGCGAGCCGAATTCCCTCCCTGGAATCGGTGCGGCAGCACGGTGGAACCGTTGCCTCCGGTGGTGTCGGTCCGACGGTGATGTGGTGACGGAGCCCGCCGGGCCGCGCGAGGTCCCGGGGTGCCGACGGCGGGCGGGGCGGCGGCCCGGAACGCCTTCGCGGCACCGGGGAATTCGCCGCCGGGTACCATCGAAGTTCCTTTCCTGCCTGGTAAATCCACTAAATCGACGCGACGCGCATGCGCGCATCGGGTGCGGAGTGCCGGACCGGAAGTTTCGCGAGCCAGTGGGTATGTGTCGGCATGGGCAGCCTCCACAGGGCCCGTGAAGAAGTAACCAGCGGGAAACGGATTCGTGAGCGCGGCCCCATAGATCCCGCACGCACGGTAAGTTTCTGGCCATGCCACGAGGACGCCACCGCCAATCACCACCCCTCCACCGGCTGCTTCCTCCCGCGACGGTCGCCGGTGCGTCGATCGCCTGCGCCGCGGGCGCGTGGTTCGTCGGCGACGACCTGGTGCAACGGGTGCTCGCCGCGGGCGCGGCGGCCGCCGCACTCACCGGCGCGGTGCTGCTGCGGACCTGGGACCGACAGGCCGGCCGCCAGGTTGCCGAACTCACCCGCGCCCGGGTGCGCGACGAGTGGCGCACCGAGGAGCGGATCGCCGAACTCGAAACGGACATCGAGGAAGCCCGCGAACTCCGCGCCACCCAGGACACCAAACTCCGCGCCAAGCGCGCCGAATTGGCCCGGCTGCGCAGCGAACACGCCGACCTGCTGCGCCGTTACGCCACCGCCGAGACCGAGCGGGCCAGCGCGCTGGAGGGCCGTCGGCTGCTCGCCATCGAGGCCGCTGCCCCCTCCCGCGCCCTGCCGGCCGCCGACGACCGTCCCCGCACCTTCGCCTCCGTCCGGGCAGGGGAGACCCTGGTCCCGGCCCGGCGCGAGCCCGCCACGGATGCGGACCGCCCGGCCCCGGCGACCTATGCGCAGGCCGATCAGGCGCTCCGCCGGCTCGCCCGGAACGCCGCCCGCCAGCGCACCGCCCAGAAGGCCGCGCGCGCCGTGCGGGAGGCCCGGAGCGAAGCGGCTGCCCGGCCCGAGGCGGCTGCCCGGCCCGAGGGGCCCTCCGGCCGCGAGGCCCAGGACGGTGAGAACGGCCGGGGGAAGGCTTCGGCGGACGCCGCACCGCGCACCGGCGCGGCAGCGCCCGACCGCACGGCCGACGCCGCCGAACCCGCGCTCCGTCCGGTTCCGGCCGCGGCCGCCTCCGCTGTCATCGCCCCGTCCCGCCCGGCCGCGTCCCGTGCCCAGGGCGGCTTCGACTTCTTCGGCAACGCGACCGACGCCGGCCCCCGGGAGCTGACCGCACCGCGGGAGGAGGATCTGGCGGACGTCGTCGGGGACGAGGCCGTCGCCGAGCACTCGGCCCGTGAGCAGCCGTCCACCAAGAGCGCCGCGGCCGACGGTGAGCGCGCCGAGGGGGACACGACCACCGGCACCGGCGAGGTCATCGATCTGACCGCACACGACGAGACCGAGCAGCTCGACCTCGGCGGACTGCGCAGCGCCATCTCCTGACCGCCCGCAGCCGCCACGCGGCCCCGGAGCCGACCGGCGCTCCGGGGCCGTCCGGCGTTCCGGGGCCGTCCGGCGTTCCGGGGCCGTCCGGCGCCTACTTGTCGATGTCCCCGACCACGAAGAACAACGAGCCGAGGATGGCGACCATATCGGCGACCAAGGTGCCCGGCAGCAGCTCCACCAGCGCCTGGATGTTGTTGAACGACGCCGAGCGCAGCTTGAGGCGGTAGGGCGTCTTGTCGCCCTTGGAGACGAGGTAGTAGCCGTTGATGCCCAGGGGGTTCTCGGTCCAGGCGTAGGTCGTGCCCTCGGGGGCCTTCAGCACCTTGGGCAGCCGCTGGTTGACCGGCCCCGGCGGCAGCTCCGCGATCCGGTCCAGGCAGGCGTCCGCGAGATCGAGCGCATTGTGGCTCTGCTCCAGCAGGCACTCGAAGCGGGCCAGACAGTCGCCCTCCTCGCGGGTGACGACCTTCAGCGTGGACCGCAGCTCCCCGTACGCCAGATACGGCTCGTCGCGCCGCAGATCGAAGTCCACACCGGAGGCGCGGGCGATCGGTCCGGAGACGCCGTAGCCGTGCACCGTCTCCGGCGTGAGCACCCCGATCCCGCGGGTACGGCCGCGGAAGATCTCGTTGCCCAGGACCAGGTTGTCGAAGACGTCCATCCGGGAGCGCACCTCGGCAACGGCGTGCCGGGCCCGGCCGAGCCAGCCCGCCGGCAGGTCTTCCTTGAGGCCGCCGACGCGGTTGAACATGTAGTGCATCCGGCCGCCGGAGATCTCCTCCATGACGGCCTGGAGCTCCTCCCGTTCGCGGAAGGCATGGAAGACGGGCGTGATGCCGCCGAGCTCCAGGGGGTACGAGCCGAGGAACATCAGGTGGTTCAGCACGCGGTTCAGCTCGGCGAGCAGAGTCCGCAGCCAGACGGCGCGCTCGGGCACCTCCATGCCCAGCATCCGCTCGACGGCCAGCACCACGCCCAGCTCGTTGGAGAACGCCGACAGCCAGTCGTGCCGGTTGGCGAGCATGATGATCTGGCGGTAGTCGCGCGCCTCGAAGAGCTTCTCGGCGCCGCGGTGCATGTAGCCGATCACCGGCTCGGCGTGCTGGATGCGCTCGCCGTCCAGGACGAGGCGCAGCCGCAGCACGCCGTGCGTCGAGGGATGCTGCGGGCCGATGTTCAGCACCATGTCGGTGCTCTCCGCCGCGCCGCCGATGCCGACCGTCGTCTCCGTCATGGGAACAGTCTCGCAGGGCGCCCGGCCGGCGGACCGCGGAGGCCTCGGGCGTCCCACTACCTGAGAAGCCCCGCGCACGCGGTGCCCACCGGCTCCAGGAGCCAGCCGAAGCCGCCGAGGCCGCCCGGATCGGTCAGCTCCGCCGCCGCGCCGGCCGCGCTGAGGGCCCGTACGTACCCGGACGGGTCGGTGGCGGCCAGGGCGAGCGGCGGACGGCGGCCGTCCACCCCCAGGGCATGCAGCGCCTCGCGCTGGGTCAGCCGCTCCGCCGACGGCCCGGCGCAGGCGTCCAGCGCCACATGCGCCGTGATGTCGCAGCTGCCGTCCGGCACGGGAGGCACCTCGCGGCCCTCGCGGAAGCCGGTGAGGGTGCCGAAGGGCGGGCGGTCGCCCTGCTCGTGCGCGTAGTCGGCGGCGACCGCGAGTCCGGCGCGCAGCGTGCCCACGGCCCGCGCCCAGGCCTCGTCCCGGGGACGGCCGATCTCGGCGCGCAGCCCGGGGGAGGCGGCGTCCCGGGCAGGCGGCGCCCACCACCGGCGCAGCCACTCCGCGTCCGCGCCGTCCACCGGCTCGCCCAGCCGCTCCGTACCGTCGGCGCGTACCAGCACCCGGCGCGGCACCCCGTCCGTATCCGTCTCGACCACCTCGACCGGCACGTTGTCGAGCCATTCGTTCGCGAACAGCAGCCCGGTGACCGAGCCCGGCGCGGGCAGCTCGCGCCGCCAGCGGATCCGCGCGTCGAGGCCCTCGGGGCGCGCGGCACGCTCGACCGCGTACGGACGCAGCCGTGCGGCCACCTCGCCGGGCAGCGCGGCCAGCACGCCCGTCAGCAGCTCACCGCGGCCCGCGCCCACATCGACCAGCGCCAGCTCCCCGGGATGACCGAGCGCGGCATCGACCCGGCACAACAGGGTGGCGACGGCGCCCGCGTAGAGCGGGGAGGCATGCACGGAGGTACGGAAGTGCCCGGCCGGGCCGGGGCCACCGGGCCGGGTGTAGAAGCCCTCGTCCGGTCCGTACAGCGCCCGCTGGGTGGCCTCGCGCCACCCGCACCACTCGTTCGTCATCTGCCCACGGTACGGGTGGGCACCGGCCTGGCCGTACGGGCAGCTGTGCAGGTCGGGCCACTGATCGCGCGAGGTGGCGGGCTCCGTCTCCACCTTGGGGAGTAGGGCCGGCACAACAGGATCGCCCCTCCGGTTGACTCGTACACCTATCGGCGCTGCCTACGCTGGGTTACGTGCAGCGTCTCTACGCCTTCCTCCGCATGCACCCGACGGGAGTGGACTCCTTCTGGGCGCTCGCGCTCCTCGGGTTCAGCAGCCTGTGGCTCTTGGCCGATGGGCCCCGAGGCATGCTCACGCCCCTTGCCGCGGTCTTCGCCGTCGGCCTCTGCCTGGTGGTTGCGCTGCGCCGCAAGGCCCCCGTGAAGATGCTGCTGATGACGGCCGCCATCGGCGTGGGCCAACTGATCTTCGGCATTCAGCCCAACATCAGCGACGTGGCGATGCTGGTGATCGCCTACACCGTGGCGTCCGCACCCGCGGTCCCCCGCTGGGCCTCCCGCTGTGCCCTCGCCGGTGCCCTCTTGAGCCCGGCCCTGACGTTCTGGCGCTATGCGTACGACGACGAGTACCGGCCGGTGTCGCTGAACCTCGTGTTGGTCGGCCTGCTCACCGTGCCGTTCGTCCTGGCCTGGGTGCTCGGCGACTCCATGCGCACCCGCCGTGCCTACTGGGCGCAGCTGGAGGAGCGGGCCGCCCGGCTGGAGAAGGAGCGCGAGGCGCAGTCCCGGATCGCGGTCGCGGCCGAGCGCGCCCGGATCGCCCGCGAACTGCACGATGTCGTCGCCCACAACGTCTCGGTGATGGTCGTCCAGGCCGACGGTGCCGCGTACGTCCTCGACGTCGCCCCCGACCAGACACGGGAGGCCCTGGAGACGATCTCCGGCACGGGGCGCCAGGCGCTGGCCGAGATGCGCCGGCTGCTGGGCGTACTGCGCACCGGCGAACAGTCCGAGGGCGGCGAGTACGTGCCGCAGCCCGGCGTCGAACAGCTGGAGGACCTCATGGACCAGGTGCGCGGCGCGGGGCTGCCGGTCGACTTCCGGGTCGAGGGCGAGCCGCGGGAGCTGCCGAGCAGCCTGGCGCTGACCGTGTACCGCATCGTCCAGGAAGCCCTCACCAACACCCGCAAACACGGCGGCCCCGACGTGGGCGCGACCGTCCGCGTCTCCTACCGGGACGAGGACCTCGAACTGCTCGTCGAGGACGACGGGCGCGGCGCGCAACAGGAGCTCTACGAGGAGGGCGGCGCGGACGGCCTCGGCCACGGCCTGATCGGCATGCGGGAGCGGGTCGGCATGGTCGGCGGCAGCCTGACCGCGGGGCCGCGGGCGGGCGGCGGCTTCCGGATCAGCGCCGTACTCCCGCTCAAACCGGCCCGATGAGCGCCGCCGCGCCCCCGCCGCCCCGGTGCGCCCCTGCCCCGATGGCAGCCGGCGACCCCACCGCACCACCCCGTACGCTCAGTTCCACCGTGCTCGAAGGGAACCCCCTGCCATGACCATCCGCGTGATGCTCGTCGACGACCAGGTGCTGCTGCGCACCGGATTCCGGATGGTGCTGGCCGCGCAGCCGGACATGGAAGTCGTCGCGGAGGCGGGGAACGGGGTCGAGGCCCTGGAGGTGCTGCGCGCCACCCAGGTCGATGTGATCCTCATGGACGTCCGGATGCCGCATCTGGACGGGGTGGAGACCACCCGCCGGATCTGCGCGGGCGGACAGCCGGAAGGCGGCCCGAAGGTGCTCATCCTGACCACCTTCGACCTGGACGAATACGCCTTCTCCGCGCTGAAGGCCGGGGCCAGCGGCTTCATGCTCAAGGACGTGCCGCCCAGTGACCTGCTCGCGGCGATCCGCGCGGTGCAGAGCGGTGACGCGGTCGTCGCACCGTCCACCACCCGCCGGCTCCTCGACCGCTTCACGCCGTTGATGCCCGCCACGTCCGCCGAGCCGCCCCGGCCCGAGCTGGGCCGGCTCACGGACCGGGAGCGGGAGGTGCTGCTGCTCGTCGCCCAGGGCCTGTCGAACGGTGAGATCGCGGCGCGGCTGGTCCTCTCCGAGGCCACGGTCAAGACGCATGTGGGCCGCATCCTCACCAAGCTGAGCCTCCGGGACCGCGTCCAGGCGGTGGTTCTCGCCTATGAGACGGGGCTGGTGCGGGCGGGGGGAGCGGGGGCTTAG
>NZ_SDIG01000130.1:0-19147 GCF_004122755.1 Streptomyces sp. TM32 | reverse complement strand
GGGGGGTGTGGCGCGGGTGGGGTCGGTGCGGCGCATGGCGGCGTCCCTCCCTCAGGGGTGCGCGGGCACGGTGGTCAGCAGCGGCTTGGGAGAGGTCGTGCCGCCGGGGGCGCCGACCGCCGTGAGGGTGAGGACGAGGATGAGCGCCGCGGCCAGTCCGACCGCGGCTGCTGTCAGGGCGCGCATGGCCGGCCTCCCCGGTGAGCTGATGCAGCGTCAGGCGGGGGCACCGTAGCAACGGGCGGCCGAGATGAGAACACGTGGTACCGCCGTCCTGCCGTGGACGGTGGGCAGGACGGCGGCGATGGAGGCGCGGTCGTCGGCCCGGTGGCGAACCGGCCGGGGCGGGCCACCTGTTGGGGCGGTGCGCTCCGGCCGTGGCGCTCCGGTCCGGGGTGGGCGCGCGGTCAGGAACCGGCCGGGGCGGCGACCTTCAGCTTGACGATGAGCACGGCGCCGTCGGCGGTGGTCAGCCGCAGCCGGAACGTCCCCGCGTGGGAGTCCGTGTAGATCTTCGGGACCTTCAGCAGGCCGTGGGCGTCGGTGGTGAGACCGGTGAGGGTGCGGACCGGCTCGCCCTGTTCGTCGTCGGTGGCCTCGGGGTCCTTGAAGTAGGGGCCCCTGTCGTTCTCCACCGGGTGGTCCGGGTCGTCGGTGACCATGGTGGCGGTGACCGGCACCCCCACCGCGAGCTTGCCCCGGTAGGTCGCCTTGATCTCGACCGCGTCCTCCGCGAAGGGCTGGCCGGCGGTCGCCGTCAGCTCCTTGTCCGAGGTACGGGCGAGCTTGTCGGCCTTCGGGGCCGGCCTGGCCTTGACGGTGGCGCCGAAGACGGCGGCGGGCGCGCCGCGGCCCACGGCCGTGGCGCGGACGGTGAAGGCGCCGGGCTTCTCGCCCGCTCGCAGGGCGGGGGCGGTGGCCAGGCCGGCCTTGTCCGTGGTGACGGTGACGGCGGTCCGGTTGCCGGGGAAGCGGGCGCCGGCGGAGGCGGGGAGGGTGAAGCGGACGGGGGCTCCGGCGACCGGCTTGCCCGCGGCGTCCTCGGCGCGCACCTTCGGCGAGGCGGTGAACTCGCCGCCGGCGGTGGCGGTCAGGTCCTCGTCGCCGACGCGGGCGAGGGCGGTGAGCCGGGGCTCGGCGGGCGGTTTGGGCGTGGGCTTGGGGGTGGGCTCGTGGGTGGGGGTGCCGCCGCCGGGTGCGGGGCCGGTGCGGTCCGGCTTGCCGGGATGGTGCTGTCCCTTACCGGGCGTGCCCGGCTTGCCGGTGCCGGATCCGCCGGGCCGTCGGCTGTGGTCGGGCGCGTCGGCGGAGCCGCGGCCCTCGGACGCGGTGCCGCCGGTCCGGCCGTCGCCGGCCTGGTGGGCCTCGCGCCGGTGCACCGGCAGGACGCCCTTGCCGTCGGGGATCTCGTGGGTGCCGTGGCGGTAGAAGGCGTACCAGGACAGCACGGTGCGCAGGTAGTCCTCGGAGTCGTTGTAGCCGAGGATCGCGTGGTCCAGATCGTCCTGGTCCGACAGGTCACGGCCGCCGGCGCAGAGGTAGTGGCCCGCGGCGAGCGCCGCGTCGAAGACGTTGTTGGGGTCCTTCTTGCCGTCGCCGTTGCCGTCGGCGCCCCAGCCGGTGCGGTCGGGGCCGCCCTGCGACCAGGTGGAGGGGATGAACTGCATCGGGCCCACGGCACGGTCGTGGGTGAGGTCGCCGTCGTAGCGGCCGCCGTCGGTGTCGGCGATCCGCGCGAAGCCGTGGCCGTTGAGCTGGGGGCCGAGGATGGGCTGGAGGGTGGTTCCCTCGGCGTCGACCGCTCCGCCGCGCGCCTGGCCGGATTCGACCTTGCCGATCCCGGCGAGCAGCTGCCAGGGCAGCCGGCAACCGGGGTCGGATCCGTCGATGGCCGACTCGGCCTTCTTGTACGCGGCCAGGACGGTTGCGGGGAGACCGGCCTCGGTGGGGCCGGCGGGGCTGCCGGAGTGGTGACCGGTGCCGTGCGAACCGCGGGGCGGTACGGGGCTGTTGAGGGGCGGCAGGTCGGTGTAGTACGTCGTGCCGCCGTCGATGGGGGTGTCGGCGGGGGGCGGGGGCGGCTGCCTTCTGGACGCCGCCGCCTCGGTGGCGCCCGGCGCCTGAGAAGCCGTCAGCGCGGCGAGCACCAGGGCCGCCACGGCCGTCGAGGCCGCTCCCCTTTGGAGCCGCCGTCGGAATGTGGCTGCCATGCGTGGTCCCCTCCGCGTTGCCCTACCGCGCTCCTGACGCGATATCGCGCTCCCCGGCGCTCCAACTCCGGCGAGACTACGACAACTCGGGCCTGGCATCTACCACTCTCATCGGACACATAGTGATCAGAATCGGTCAGGGAGGGGTGCCGGAGGGATCACTCGCGAGCCGTGCTGCCAGGTTGTGTTGACGCACCGTCAGGAATCACCTGGCAGGGAGGTGAGGTGCGGCGTCGGTGGCCGCGGGATGGTGCCGGAGGTGTGACGGCGAGGGCGAGGGGCGAAGGAGCTGAGGCCTGGCCGGAGGTGGTGTGGCCGACGGAGCCGGGTCCCGGTCGGGGCGGCGGTCGGCGGAGCGGGCCCCGGCCGAGCGAGCCGGGCCCCGGCCGAGCGGCGCCGCCGCTCGGCCCCGCCGGGCAGCGCGGTCGAACGCCCCTGCCGAGCGCCCCGGCCGACACCCGCCGGGGAGGGCGCGGGAGGCCCCCCGCCCCCTCCCCGGTTCGCTGCCTGCTCAGTGGGCCGCCGACTCCCAGTCCTTGCCGGAGCCGACGGAGACGTCGAGCGGGGCGCGCAGGGAGACCGCGCCGGCCATCTCCCGGCGGAGCAGTTCCTCGACCTTCTTGCGCTCGCCCGGCGCGACCTCGACCACGATTTCGTCGTGCACCTGGAGCAGCATCCGCGACTCCAGCTTCGCGGCCCGCAGTGCCGCGTCGACCCGCAGCATGGCGATCTTGACGATATCGGCGGCGGTGCCCTGGATCGGGGCGTTCAGCGCCATCCGCTCGGCCATCTCGCGGCGCTGGCGGTTGTCGCTGTTGAGGTCGGGGAGGTAGCGGCGGCGGCCGAGCATCGTCTCGGTGTAGCCGGTGGCGCGGGCCTCGTCCACGACGCGCCGCAGGTAGTCGCGTACGCCGCCGAAGCGCTCGAAGTAGTTGTCCATCAGCTTGCGGGCCTCATCGGGCTGGATGCCCAGCTGCTGGGAGAGCCCGAAGGCGGACAGGCCGTACGCCAGGCCGTAGGACATCGCCTTGATCTTGCGGCGCATCTCCGCGTCGACCTCGTGGGTGGCGACCGAGAAGACATGGGAGGCGACCGTGGTGTGCAGGTCCTCTCCGGAGGTGAACGCCTCGATCAGGCCCTCGTCCTCGGAGAGATGGGCCATCACCCGCAGCTCGATCTGGCTGTAGTCGGCGGTCAGCAGCGACTCGAAGCCCTCGCCGACGACGAAGCCGCGGCGGATGGCGCGGCCCTCGTCCGTACGCACCGGGATGTTCTGCAGGTTGGGGTCCGTGGAGGACAGCCGGCCGGTGGCGGCCACGGTCTGGTTGAAGGTGGTGTGGATCCGGCCGTCGGCGCCGATGGTCTTGATCAGGCCCTCGACGGTGGTGCGCAGCTTGGCCTGCTCACGGTGCCTGAGCATGATCACCGGGAGGTCGTTCTCGGTCTGGGCCGCCAGCCAGGCCAGGGCGTCGGCGTCGGTGGTGTAGCCCGTCTTGGTCTTCTTGGTCTTGGGCAGGCCCAGCTCGCCGAAGAGGACCTCCTGCAGCTGCTTGGGCGAGCCCAGGTTGAACTCGTGGCCGGCAGCGGCATGCGCCTCCTTGACGGCCTGCTGCACCGCGCCCGCGAACTGCTGCTCCATGCGCTCCAGCCAGCCCCGGTCCGCGGCGATGCCGGCCCGCTCCATGCGGGCCAGCAGCACGCTGGTCGGCAGTTCCACGTCGCGCAGCAGCTCGGCCGCGCCGACCTCCGCCAGCTTCGCCTCGAACGCCGTGCCCAGGTCGAGGACCGTGCGGGCCTGTCCCATCAGGGCGTCCGCCTCGGCCTGCTCGTCCGCGCCGAAGGCCAGCTGGCCGTCGCCGGCCGCGGCGGGGGCGAGGTCGCGGCCCAGGTACTCGATGGACAGGGCGTCCAGGGCGAAGGAGCGGCGGCCCGGCTTGACCAGGTAGGCGGCCAGCGCGGTGTCCATGGTGACGCCGTCGATGCGCCAGCCGTGCTCGCCGAAGACCCGCATCAGACCCTTGGCGTTGTGCATCACCTTGGGGCGGGCGGCGTCCGCGCTCCAGGCGGCGAAGGCCTGCTCGTCGGCCGCGTCGAGCTGGGCGGGGTCGAACCAGGCGGCCGGCCCGCCGGGGGCGGCGAGCGCGACCTCGGCGACGCTGCCGCTGCCGAGGGTCCAGACGTCGACCGTGGCCACGCCGAGCGGCCCCGTGCCGTGTTCGGCCAGCCACGGAGCGAGGTCACCGGCACCGATGAGCGTGCCGTCCACCGCGACGCCGGGTGCCGGGGCGGCCTCCTCGGCGGCCTCGGCGGCGCCCGGGTCGACGGCGTGCAGCCGGTCGCGCAGGCCCTGGTTGCGGATCTCCAGCGCGTTGAAGAAGACCGAGAGCGCCTCGCGGTCGTACGCCTCGCGGGTCAGCTCCGCCGGGCCGCACGGCAGCTCGACATCGCGCACCATCTCCGTGAGCCGGCGGTTGAGCTTCACCGCGTCCAGGTGCTCACGGAGGTTGGCGCCCGCCTTGCCCTTGACCTCTTCGGCCCGCTCGGCCAACTCCGCGAACGAGCCGAACTGGTTGATCCACTTCGTGGCGGTCTTCTCCCCGACGCCCGGGATGCCGGGGAGGTTGTCGGACGGGTCGCCGCGCAGCGCCGCGAAATCGGGGTACTGGGCGGGGGTCAGGCCGTACTTCTCGAAGACCTTCTCCGGCGTGAAGCGGGTCAGCTCCGAGACGCCCTTGGTCGGGTATAGCACCGTGACGTCGTCGGAGACCAGCTGGAAGGAGTCGCGGTCGCCCGTGACGATCGAGACCTCGAAGCCCTGGGCCGTGGCCTGCTCCGTGAGCGTGGCGATGACGTCGTCGGCCTCGAAGCCCTCGATCGCGAAGCGCTTGACCCGCATCGCGTCGAGCATCTCGCCGATCAGCTCGACCTGCCCCTTGAACTCGTCGGGCGTCTTGGAGCGGTTCGCCTTGTAGTCCGCGAACTCCTCGGACCGCCAGGTCTTGCGCGAGACGTCGAAGGCCACCGCGAAATGCGTGGGCGCCTCGTCGCGCAGGGTGTTCGCGAGCATCGACGCGAAGCCGTAGATCGCATTGGTCGGTTGTCCGGTGACGGTCGTGAAATTCTCCACGGGCAGGGCGAAGAACGCCCGGTATGCCATGGAATGCCCGTCCATCAGGAGCAGGCGGGGACGGCCGCCCGCCGCCGCCGGGGTGCCGGTCGCTTCGCTCTTCTTCGCTGCCTTTGCTGCCACGCCCCCGATCCTGCCACGCCCCACTGACAATCCCCGCCGCGACGGCTCCGGCCCCTTGCCGCAACCGGTTCCCGGCTCCGACCGCGCCGCTCCCGCCGCGCACCGTCCCCGACCTCCCCGTACGCCGCGGCCCCCGGCGCCACCCCCTGCACCACGCCACGGGTCCGTGACAGGATTCCTCACGCACGGCAACGGTCCGCCGCACCCGGTGGACCGCACAGCAGCCCGGCAACTCAGCAGCTCACGGCTCAAGGGAGAGCGCCATGGCAGGCAAACCGCCCGCATCGGACCCGGTCCAGGACGCACCCGAGGTCAGCGCGCCCCAGCACTCGGCCGTCGGCCTGCCGGCCCTCACCCACGCCCTGCGCATCTCCCAGCAGCAGATGGGCGTGCGCCGTACCGCCCTGACCCTGCTGCGCGTCAACCAGCAGGACGGCTTCGACTGCCCCGGCTGTGCCTGGCCCGAGCCCGACAAGCCGCACACCGCCGAATTCTGCGAGAACGGCGCCAAGGCCGTCGCCGAGGAAGCCACCCTGCGCCGCGTCACCCCGGACTTCTTCGCCGCCCACTCCGTCGCCGACCTCGCCGACCGCAGCGGCTACTGGCTCGGCCAGCAGGGCCGCCTGACCCACCCCATGTATCTGGCCGAGGGCGCCGACCACTACGTCCCGGTCTCCTGGGAGCGGGCCTTCGACCTCGTCGGCGAGGAGCTCACCGCCCTCGACTCCCCCGACGAGGCCGTCTTCTACACCTCCGGCCGCACCAGCAACGAGGCCGCCTTCCTCTACCAGCTCTTCGCCCGCGAATTCGGCACCAACAACCTCCCCGACTGCTCCAACATGTGCCATGAGTCGTCGGGCTCCGCGCTCACCGAGACCCTCGGCATCGGCAAGGGCAGCGTCCTGCTGGAGGACCTCTACCAGGCCGACCTGATCATCGTCGCCGGGCAGAACCCGGGCACCAACCACCCGCGGATGCTCACCGCCCTGGAGAAGGCCAAGGCCGGCGGCGCGAAGATCATCTCGATCAACCCGCTGCCCGAGGCCGGCCTGGAGCGCTTCAAGAACCCGCAGACCCCGCGCGGCCTGGCCGGCGGCGGCACGGCGCTCACCGACCTCTTCCTCCAGGTACGCCTCGGCGGCGACCAGGCGCTCTTCCGGGCTCTCAACCGCCTGATCCTGAACACCGACGGCGCCCTCGACGAGGACTTCATCCGTGCGCACACCCACGGCTTCGAGGAGTTCGCGCAGGCCGCACGCGCCGACGACGACTGGGACGAGACGCTCGCCGCCACCGGCCTGACCCGCGAGGAGATCGGCCGGGCGCTGGCGATGGTCCTCGCCTCCCGGCGCACCATCGTGTGCTGGGCGATGGGCCTGACCCAGCACAAGCACTCCGTCCCCACCATCCGGGAAGTCGTCAACTTCCTGCTGCTGCGCGGCAACATCGGCCGCCCCGGGGCCGGCGTGTGCCCCGTGCGCGGAC
Source organism: Streptomyces sp. TM32 (assembly GCF_004122755.1). Classification (NCBI taxonomy): domain Bacteria; kingdom Bacillati; phylum Actinomycetota; class Actinomycetes; order Kitasatosporales; family Streptomycetaceae; genus Streptomyces; species Streptomyces sp. TM32. The sequence goes on along the minus strand of NZ_SDIG01000130.1, from coordinate 12,202 downwards.
ACAGCAACGTCCAGGGCGACCGCACCATGGGCATCTTCGAACGGCCCGCGCCCGCCTTCCTCGACGCCCTGGAGAAGGAGTTCGGCTTCGCGCCGCCCCGTGAGCACGGCCTCGACGTCGTCCGCGCCATCCGCGCGCTGCGCGACGGGCAGGCCAAGGTCTTCTTCGCGATGGGCGGCAACTTCGTCTCCGCCACCCCCGACACCGACGTCACCGAGGCGGCCATGCGCCGCGCCCGCCTGACCGTCCATGTCTCCACGAAGCTCAACCGCTCGCACGTGATCACCGGCGCCCGCGCCCTGATCCTGCCGACCCTGGGCCGTACGGAACGCGATGTGCGGCGCGGCCCGGACGGGAAGAGCACCGAGCAGTTCGTGACCGTCGAGGACTCCATGGGCATGGTGCACGCCTCCCGCGGCCGTCTGGAGCCCGCCAGTTCCCATCTGCTGTCCGAGACCGCGATCGTCGCCCGGCTGGCCCGCCGCGTCCTGGGCGAGCGCAGCCGCACCCCCTGGGAGGAGTTCGCGCAGGACTACGCGGCGATCCGCGACCGGATCGCCCAAGTCGTCCCGGGTTTCGAGGACTTCAACACCAAGGTCGCCCGCCCCGGAGGCTTCGCCCTTCCGCACGCCCCCCGGGACAGCCGCAGCTTCCCCACCGCCACCGGCAAGGCCAACTTCACCGCCGCGCCCGTGGAGTACCCCGCCGTGCCCGAAGGGCGGCTGCTGTTGCAGACGCTGCGCTCCCACGACCAGTACAACACCACCATCTACGGCCTCAGCGACCGCTACCGCGGCATCAAGAACGGCCGGCGGGTGGTGCTCGTCCACCCCGACGACGCCCGCGAACGGGGCCTGGCCGACGGCGCGTACGCCGACCTGGTCAGCGAGTGGACCGACGGCAGCGAGCGGCGCGCGGCCGGCTTCCGCGTCGTCCACTACCCGACGGCCCGCGGGTGTGCGGCCGCCTACTACCCCGAGACCAACGTCCTCATCCCGCTGGACCACACCGCCGACACCAGCAACACCCCGGCCGCCAAGTCCGTGGTGATCCGCCTGGAGAGCGCCCGCGAGGACTGACCGCACCGGGCTCGGGCCGGCGGGAACAAACGACCCCGCGCTGAGCGCTTGCTCAGGGGCCTGATAGGAACAGGCACGGATCGACGACGATCAGGGCGAGCGAACGGAGCCGTAGGCATGGGTGAGCACAGCACGACCAAGTTTCCGCAGGAGATCCTCGACCAGTGGGCCGGCCTCGGCCTCGACCTGCCGGCGCTCTTCTCCGCCGGGCACCTCGGCGAGCGGATGAGTGTGCAGGTCACCGAGGCCGCCCCGGAGCGCGTCGTCGGCACCATGCCCGTCGAGGGCAACACCCAGCCCTACGGCCTGCTGCACGGCGGGGCCTCCGCCGTCCTGGCCGAAACCCTCGGTTCCGTCGGCTCCATGCTGCACGGCGGCCCCACCAAGATCGCCGTCGGCGTCGACCTGAACTGCACGCACCACCGCGGCGCGCGCTCCGGGCTGGTCACCGGCGTCGCCACCCCCGTACACCGCGGCCGCTCGACCGCCACCTACGAGATCGTCATCACCGACGAGCAGGACAAGCGGGTCTGCACCGCCCGTCTGACCTGCCTGTTGCGCGAGGCCGACAGCGACGCCTACCGCAGCTGACGCACCCCGGCCGGCGCATCCGTCGCCCGCCGCCGCGGCCCCGCTTCCGACCCCCGGGAGCGGGGCCGCTCCTCTTTTCGTCACGCTGAGTAATGGGCGGGCGAGGTCGCGCCGCCGCCAAGTCCCGTGCCCGTCAAGGACCCCGGCGCCCGGGGGCCCGACGCGTCCGGATACCGGACGCCAGACCGTCACCAAGCGCCCCATCCCCCCGTGGAGGTGCGCGTTCATCCCCCACACCGCGTTCGCCCTGCGGTGTAAGGACCATAACCGCATAACGCTCATCGAAGGTCATAACAAGAGCGTCACATCCTGGTCAGCGCCTCTGCCGGTGTGGCGAACACCGCTCTAGAGTCACCGCCAGTCACCGCGCCGCCGGGCGCGCTGCGAGCACGGAACCCTGCCTCATCCCGTACAGCCCGGCGCGCGAACCGGCCATGCGACAGCTGTGGCCGCCAGGGAAAGGACTGATCGTGCGTCACCGTTCCTTGCTCATCCTCACCACCGCGGTCACCGCCGGTGCCCTCACCCTCTCCGCGTGCGGTTCGCGCGGCGACAACAAGAGCGGCGACGGCTCCAAGACAACCGTCGTCATCGGCCTCGACGCCCCCACCACCGGAGAGCTCTCCGCGCTGGGCCTGGGCATCCGCAATTCCGCCCAGCTCGCCATCAACAACGCCAACAAGGCGGGCGAGGTCAAGGGCGTCACCTTCAAGCTCGAAGCCCTCGACGACAAGGCCCTGCCCAACGTCGGCCAGCAGAACACCACCAAACTCGCCGGCGACAAGGACGTCCTCGGCATCGTCGGCCCGCTCAATTCCGGCGTTGCCCAGTCCATGCAGCAGGTCTCCAAGCAGAACAACCTCACCCTGATATCCCCGGCGAACACCACGCCGGACCTCACGCAGGGCCCGGACTGGCGGAAGAACAAGCGGGTGCGGCCCTTCCCCACGTACTTCCGCACCGCCACCACCGACGAGGTGCAGGGCGCCTTCGACGGCCAGTACGCCTGGGAGAAGGTGAAGGCCAAGAAGGTCTACATCATCGACGACCAGAAGACCTACGGCGTCGGCCTGGCCTCCTCCTTCAAGGACCAGTTCACCAAGCTCGGCGGCAAGGTCGCCGGCACGGAGCACGTCAGCCCCGACGACCGTGACTTCAAGGCCGTCGTCTCCAAGGTCAAGTCCGCCAAGCCCGACCTGGTCTTCTACGGCGGCGAGTACCCCGCCTCCGGCCCCCTCAGCCAGCAGCTCAAGGACGGCGGCGTCACCGTCCCGCTCATGGGCGGCGACGGCATGTACAGCGCCGACTACATCAAGCTGAACAAGAAGGCCCAGGGCGACTACGCCTCCTCCGTCGGCAAGCCCGTCGAAGAGCTCCCCTCCGCCAAGAAGTTCATCGCCGACTACAAGGCAGCCGGCTTCAAGGAGGCCTACGAAGCCTACGGCGGCTCCACCTACGACTCCACCTGGGCCATCATCCAGGCCGTCAAGAGCGTCGTCGACGCCAACGGCGGCAAGCTCCCCGACGACGCCCGCAAGAAGGTCGTCGACGCCATGAACAAGGTCACCTTCGACGGTGTCACCGGCCGCGTCGCCTTCGACAAGTACGGCGACACCACCAACACCATGATCACGGCCTACCAGGTCGACAAGGGAGCCTGGGCCTCCCGCTTCAGCGCCGAATTCAAGAAGTTCGACAAGAGCTGACCGACCGCAGCACCACCCACACCCCGGGCCGCGCCAGGACGCACCACGCCCCTGGCGCGGCCCGCGGCACACCGGGGCAGCCCGGAACCCCGTAACTCCCATGCAACGGAGGCCCTGCGGTGAGTGAACTGCCGCAACAGCTGGCCAACGGACTCATCCTCGGCGCGATGTACGGTCTCATCGCGATCGGCTACACGATGGTCTACGGAATCGTCCAGCTCATCAACTTCGCCCACGGCGAGATCTTCATGGTCGGTGGCTTCGGAGCGCTCAGCGTCTTCCTCGCGCTCCCCGCCGGCACCTCGCTCGCCCTCGCCCTGCCGATCATGCTCCTCGGCGGCATCACCGTATCCGTCCTCGTCGGCATCGCAGCGGAACGATTCGCCTACCGCCCGCTGCGCGGCGCCCCCCGACTCGCCCCCCTCATCACCGCCATCGGCCTGTCCATCGCCCTCCAGCAGGCCATCTGGAAGTGGTACCCCGACGGCAAACAGGCCCGCGTCTTCCCCCAGTTCAAGGGCCACTCCTTCGACATCCTGGGCGCCACCGTCCAGCGCGGCGACATCTTCGTCCTCATCGCCGCCCCCGTCTGCATGATCGCCCTCGGCTTCTTCGTCGCCAAAACCCGCAGCGGCCGCGCCATGCAGGCCACCGCGCAGGACCCCGACACCGCCAAGCTCATGGGCATCAACACCGACCGCATCATCGTCCTCGCCTTCGCCATCGGCGCCGCCTTCGCCGGCGTCGCCGCCGTCGCCTACGGACTGCGCACCGGCGAGGTCCAATTCCGCATGGGCTTCATCATGGGCCTCAAGGCCTTCACCGCCGCCGTGCTCGGCGGCATCGGCAACATCTACGGCGCCATGCTCGGCGGCGTCGTCCTCGGCATCGCCGAAGCCCTCGCCACCGCCTACATCGAAGAGATACCGGGCATGGAGCAATTCGGCGGCGGAGCCTGGAAGGACGTCTGGGCGTTCGTCCTCCTCATCCTCGTACTCCTGCTGAGACCACAGGGCCTCCTGGGCGAACGTGTCGCGGATCGGGCGTGATAGCGATGACCACTGACACCACCACAACCCCCGCGCGCGGCCTGCTCCCCCTCCCCGAACGTTCCGCCCGGCTCACCACCGCCGCGGGCGCCCTCGTCACCGCCCTCTCCACCGGCCTCGCCTGGACCTGGAGCAGCGACTTCCCCGGCGACCTCACCTACAACTTCTCCCCCGCCGGCCTCCAGCTCGTCACCCTCGTCGGCGGCCTCCTCACCCTCCTCCTCGCCGCCGCGGCCCTCGGCGTCCGCGGACTGCAATGGCTCACCCCCGCAGGACGCAACGCCCCCACCCTCCTCGCCGCCCTGGCCACCTTCGCCGCGACGTGGTTCACCCTGATCTCCATCGCCGTCCAGCTCGGCGGCCTGATCAACCTCGAACCCGGCGGCCTCCTCGCCGCCGTCGCCTCCCTGATCACCCTCCTCGGCGCGCTCGCCCTCCCCCCGGACACCCCCGGCGACACCGCACCGGCCGGCGGATGGCAGCGCTTCACCGCGGTCCTCGCCGCCTCCCCCGTACGGCGCCGCACCCGCGAACTCCCCTCCTGGGCCGAGATCCTGATCATCGCCGCCGCCTTCGCCGCCGGCCTGCTCGCCTTCACCTACGGCATCGACACCGACGACGGCGCCCCCTTCGTCGGCTACCTGCTCTTCATGGTGCTCGCCGTCCCCGCCCTCAACCGGGCCGGACTCATCGCGCGCCTGACGGCACTGACCCGCAACCACCGCGGCGTGGCCCTCTGCGCGGCCTTCCTCTCCGCCGCCAGCTTCCCCTTCACCCAGGACACCGACCAGTACACGATCATCGGGGCCAACATCCTGATCTTCGCCACCGTCGCCCTGGGCCTCAACGTCGTCGTCGGCCTCGCCGGCCTCCTCGACCTGGGATACGTCGCCTTCCTGGGCGTCGGCGCCTACGCCGCCGCCCTCGTCTCCGGCTCCGCCGAATCCGCCCTCGGCCTCCACTTCCCCTTCTGGGCCGCCCTCCTCACCGGAGCCGCCGCCTCCCTCGTCTTCGGCGTCCTCATCGGCGCCCCCACCCTCCGCCTGCGCGGCGACTACCTCGCCATCGTCACGCTCGGCTTCGGTGAGATCTTCCGCATCGCCATGCTCAACCTCAACGGCACCACCGGCCCCGACGTCACCAACGGCGCCATGGGCATCCCCAACATCCCCAACCTCGAAATCTTCGGCTTCAACTTCGGCGAACCCCACGAGATCCTCGGCATCCCCGTCGCCACCTACGGCAACTACTACCTGCTGATGATCCTCGTGACCGCCTTCGTCGTCCTCGTCTTCCGCCGCGCCGCCGCCTCCCGCATCGGCCGCGCCTGGATCGCCATCCGCGAGGACGAGACCGCCGCCATCGCCATGGGCATCAACAGCTTCCGCCTCCGCCTGCTCGCCTTCGCCCTCGGCGCGGCACTGGCCGGACTCGCCGGAACCGTCCACGCCCACGTCGTCACCACCGCCACCCCCGAACAGTTCCAGTTCGCCGGCCCGCAGCCCCCCAACTCCGCCTTCCTCCTCGCCGCCGTCATCCTCGGCGGCATGGGCACCCTCAGCGGACCCCTCGTCGGCGCCGCCCTCCTCTTCCTCATCCCGGCCAAACTCGACTTCATCCAGGACTACCAACTCCTCCTCTTCGGCATCGCGCTCGTCCTCCTCATGCGCTTCCGGCCCGAAGGCCTCATCCCCGACCGCCGCAAGCAGCTGGAATTCCACGAAACCGGCCAGCTCGACGTGCCCGACCAGCGCCTCCCCGACGCAGACGCCACCCTCGGCGCCACCCAGGCAAAGGCGTGACGACCATGACCACAGCACCCAGCCTCGCACCCGCCACCGACACCGTCCTCAAGGCCGACGGCGTCACCATGCGCTTCGGCGGACTCACCGCCGTACGCGGCGTCGACCTCACCGTCGGCAGCGGCGAAATCGTCGGCCTCATAGGCCCCAACGGCGCCGGCAAAACCACCTTCTTCAACTGCCTCACCGGCCTCTACGTGCCCACCGAAGGCACCGTCAGCTACCGGGGCACCCGACTCTCCCGCAAACCCCACCTCGTCACCCAGGCCGGCGTCGCCCGCACCTTCCAGAACATCCGCCTCTTCGCCAACATGACCGTCCTCGAAAACGTCCTCGTCGGACGCCACACCCGCACCAAGGAAGGCCTCTGGTCGGCCCTGCTGCGCGGCCCCGGCTTCAAGAAGGCGGAACGCACCAGCGAAGAACGCGCCATGGAACTCCTGGAGTTCACCGGCCTCGCGCACAAACGCGACCACCTCGCCCGCAACCTCCCCTACGGCGAACAACGCAAGCTCGAAATCGCCCGCGCCCTCGCCAGCGAACCAGGACTCCTCCTGCTGGACGAACCCACCGCCGGCATGAACCCGTACGAAACCCGCGCCACCCAGGACCTCGTCCTCGCCATCCGCGCCCAGGGCACCGCCGTCCTCGTCATCGAGCACGACATGCGCTTCATCTTCAACCTCTGCGACCGCGTCGCCGTCCTCGTCCAGGGACAGAAACTCGTCGAAGGCACCGCGGAGGTCGTCCAGGCCGACGACCGCGTCATCGCCGCCTACCTGGGCGCACCCGTCGACGACCACACCACCCCGGACGACGCGGCCGACCCGGCACCCACCACGGACGCCCCGGACCCGGGCGGCGCACCCTCCGCGGACACCGCCCCCGACGCCACGCCCCCGGCAGACCGGCCGGCCCAGGGACCCACCGGAGACACCCCATGACCGCACTGCTCGAAGTCGAGGACCTCCGCGTCGCCTACGGCAAGATCGAAGCCGTCAAAGGCATCTCGTTCTCCGTCGAAGCAGGAGAGGCCGTCACCCTCATCGGCACCAACGGCGCCGGCAAAACCACCACCCTGCGCACCCTCTCCGGCCTCCTCAAGCCCCTCGCCGGAAAGATCACCTTCGACGGCGAACCCCTCAACGGCGTCCCCGCCCACAAGATCGTCGAACGCGGCCTCGCCCACTCCCCCGAAGGCCGCCGCCTCTTCCCCCGCCTCACCATCGCCGAAAACCTCCAGCTCGGCGCCTTCCTCCGCAAGGACACCGCCGGCATCGACGCCGACATCAAACGCGTCTACGACCTCTTCCCCATCCTCGGCGAACGCAGCAAACAAGCCTCCGGCACCCTCTCCGGCGGCGAACAGCAAATGCTCGCCATGGGCCGCGCCCTGATGTCGCGCCCCAAACTCCTCATGCTCGACGAACCCTCCATGGGCCTCTCCCCGATCATGATGCAGAAGATCATGGAAACCATCCGCGAACTCCGTTCACAGGGCACCACCATCCTGCTCGTCGAACAGAACGCCCAGGCCGCGCTCTCCCTCGCCGACCAGGGACACGTCATGGAAATCGGCCGCATCGTCCTCTCCGGCAGCGGCGCCTCCCTCCTCCACGACGAATCCGTCCGCAAGGCCTACCTCGGCGAGGACTGACCGCACAGCACCGAGCACCTCGCCCCGTCGAACCTCGGTTCGGCGGGGCGACGTGCTGAACGGGGCAGTGGCGCGACACCCTCGCGCCGGCCGCACACACCTGACGGTCCACACTGCCGGGAGGGAGGCGCCGGCCCCGGCTCCTACTGCGGTGCGGGCTCCTGGTACTTGAAGTAGGTGACCGGAGTGCTGGTCTGGGCGGACTGGACGTAGACCCGGGCGGGGATGGCCTTCAGATGTTCCTTCTCCGGAGTGCCGGGGGCCTTGTCGGTCCCCTGATAGTCGACGAAGAGATAGCCGATGTAGTAGGCGCCATCGCGCCGGCCCTGCAGGCTCCCCTTCTTGTCGGGCTTGAACTCGACCTCGGTCTTGTCCTCCTGCGAGGTCATCTGCCGGTTGAGGGACGTGGACGAGTAGCTGTACGTGAAGCTGACCTCAAGCGCGCCCTCTCCCCCCTTTCCCCCATCGGCGGGAGTGCTGGTGAGCTTCGGCGTGAACTTGCCACCCACCGACCAGCCCGAGGTCGAACTGTTCTCCTCGGTGACCTGCCCCCCGACCGTATACGTCTTCTTCCCCCCGCCCGCCATGCCGCTCCCGCCATCGACCTTGGGGTACTTGGAGCCGGACGTCGGGTCGAGCTTTCCGACGAAGACGCACGGATTCGCCTTGGCGGTATTCTGCGGCGCGCCCTCGTAGTGGTAACTGCCATTGCAGTACGACTTGGCGGAGTTCGTTTCGCTCATCGCCTGCGCGATGTTGTTGTCGCTGGTGCTCTGGCTGGTCTCAGGATCGGTGATGGAGGAATCCGCTATCTGCATGGCAGCCTCCGCAACATACTTGGGGGGCTTCATGCCGTCCGGCCTGGGGACCTTGTTGCCATCCTTGTCGATGACCATGCCCTCCGCGTAGTCCTTCGCCGCCTGCTTGGCATCCTGGAGCGCCGTCGCAACGTCGTACTGGGCCTGCACGTCCACCAGGGCAACGGACTTGATATTGCCCTTCGCGTCCTGGTCGATACCCGTCGGATAACCCATCACGCTCTCCGCGGGCCGCACGGGCGCCCACTGCTCCATGGCCTTGAGGATGTCGTCCTCCGACTCGTAGACCTTCGAGTCGTCGATCTGCTTCGGGCTGTCGGCGGCCACCGCCGGTGACGCCGTACCCATCAGGGGCACCGCGCCCAGAATGGCCGCGACCAGCACCGTCGCACTCCTGACCGCTCGCCTGGATGCCCGGCGCGAGGAAACAACTGAATGCACCATCGTCGTATCTCCCTTACGTCCTGAAGAGATGGAGCCGCACGGCCCGGCCTTGCTGCGGCAGCTACGAAGACGCCCGACATGACGCCGGGGCGCCTCGGAACACCGGCAACGGAACCAGCCAGGAAAGACCCCAAGAGGGCGATAGCGCTCGTCTTGCCCGCAGAATTCAGGCGGGTGGCATCGGTGGCAGGGTGCGGAATTTCTACTGCTGGAAGAGGTCCACGTCCGGGGATTTCCTCCTCTCGACACAAGTGGAGAGGGAAGCCGCTCCGACGTGGTTCCACGGACGTATCGGTAACTTCCGCAGAATTCCGCAAGCCTCCGCGCAAGGACACATCGGGCTGCTGCCCGGACCTCAGCGTGCCGACCCGCCGCGCGGTACATCAACACGCCTTCGCCACCGCCTACGCTCTCCACCAGGCTCCCGGGCCGACGTCATTGGCCACGGAACTCAGCACCTCGCCGGATGCGAACGGGATGCCGAAGGGACGGAACGGAACCATGGATCTGCAAGCCTTCGCGGCACGCCTGCCGAAATGCGAGTTGCACGCCCACCTGGCCGGCTCCGTACCCGACCCGGTGGTGCGCGGCTGGCTCGGAACGGACAACCCGTCGTACGCGTTTCGCGATGTCACCGAGTTCCTGTCCCAATACGGCCGCGTCGAACAGCTGCTGGACACCCCCGACAGGGTCCACGAGGCGCTGGCGGCCATGGTGGACGCCTGGGCAGCCGATCACGTCGTACACGCCGAGGTCCGCGTCGGCCAGGTACCCCTCGCGCGGATCGGGGCACGCCGACTGGCGGACGCACTCGACCAGGCCGCGGCCGACGCCATCGTCCAGGGAGTGTCCCTGGCGTGGATCTACGAGTTCGACGGGGCCGCAGGGCTGGAGACCGCCGGCCACGTCGTCGATGCGGCCCTCGACGACCCGCCGCAGGCACTACGGGCGGTGGGACTGAGCGGGGACGAATCCGGACCGGAGCGCTACGCACCGCAGTTCCGCCAAGCGGCGTCAGCCGGGCTGGCCCTGGTGCCGCACGCAGGCACCTTCCCCGGAACGACGCACCAGATCGACGTCGCACTGCACCACGGGGCCGTCCGCATCGGACACGCCACCAGCGCCGCGCGGGAACCCGATACGCTGCGGCGCCTCGCGGACCACCAGGTGACGGTCGAGGTGTCCCCCACCTCCGAGGTCCTGATCGGCGCGGTGCCCGGACCCCGACAGCATCCACTGGAGACGTTCCTCGCGGCCGGCGTCCCGGTGGCGCTCTGCGCCGACGACCCGGCGCTGTTCCGCACCACCTTGACGAGCGAATACCTCATGGCCGCTGAGCACTGCGGCCAGTCCGCCGAAGCCCTGCGTACGCTGGCCCGACAGGCCGCCCGAGCCGCGCTGCTCGACGAACCCCGCCGCACGCGCATCCTCGACCAGATCGACAGGTTCGGCGCCGGCGAGAACAGTGAGCGGGCCGAGTAGCCGCGTAAGGCCGCCGGCATCGCGACCGGCCGGCCGGTCAACCGGTACGGGGCCGCTCGCCCCCTCCGCGCAGCTAGTCGTCCTTCTTCTGCTGCTTCTTCTCCTCGGCGTCCTCGATGACCGCCTCGGCCACCTGCTGCATCGACAGCCGGCGATCCATCGACGTCTTCTGGATCCACCGGAACGCCGCCGGCTCCGTCAGCCCGTACTGCGTCTGCAGAATGCTCTTGGCCCGGTCCACCAGCTTCCGGGTCTCCAGCCGCTGGGTGAGGTCCTCGACCTCCTTCTCCAGCGTCTTCAACTCGGTGAACCGGCTCACCGCCATCTCGATCGCCGGAACCACATCGGTCTTCGAGAACGGCTTCACCAGATACGCCATCGCCCCGGCGTCCCGCGCCCGCTCCACCAGCTCACGCTGGGAGAACGCGGTCAGCATCAGCACCGGCGCGATGCTCTCCTCGCAGATCACCTCGGCCGCCGAGATCCCGTCCAGGACCGGCATCTTCACGTCCAGGATCACCAGATCGGGGCGGTGCTCCCGGGCCAGCTCCACGGCGGTCTGACCGTCCCCGGCCTCGCCCACGACGGTGTAGCCCTCCTCCTCCAGCATCTCTTTGAGATCGAGACGGATGAGGGCCTCGTCCTCGGCGATCACGACGCGCGTGGTCAGCGGCGGGACGTGCGACTGATCGTCATCGGCGACGGGCTGCTCGGGCTCGGCGGCGCTCACGGGACTCCTCGTTCAGGCAGGTGGTGCCATTGCAGCCTACCTAGAGGCGGTCCTCGTGGTGCACACGGTATTGTGTCCGTGGCCCAACCGGCCGGGTTGGTGGAATGGCATACACGGATGTCTCAAACACATCTGCCCGAAAGGGCTTGCGGGTTCGAGTCCCGCACCCGGCACTTCTGAACAAGCGGATTTTCACGTTCGCCTGAATCGCACGCATTTTCTCCCCAGGCTCATGCTTCATCACGCACAGTGATGTCATGGACTCCCACGGCACAGACGTGCGTCACAAGGCAATCGCCCAGCTCCGCGCGGGGGCAAGGAACGCGGATGTGGCCCGCGCACTGGGCGTCCCCCTCGGCACCGTCGGCTACTGGCTGCACATGGACCGCGCCAAACGCGGAGCGTGTCCAGGCGCCCACAACGCGAAATGCCCACGGTGCGACGGGCGCGAGCTCGACGCTGCGGCGTACGCCTATCTCCTGGCCCTCTATCTGGGCGACGGCCACATCATCCAGTACTCGGCCCACCGCGCCCCCAGCCTCATGATCACGTGCGCGAACGACTGGCCGGGCCTCATGGACGCCTGCGAGGCAGCGATGCGTGAGGTGTTCCCGGACAACTCCGTGTGCCGGGTCCGCAGAACCGGCTGCCACAACGTGAAGACCTACTCGAAGCACTTATGGTGCTTGTTTCCGCAGCACGGCAAGGGCAAGAAGCACGAGCGGCCGATCGTGCTCGAACCATGGCAGCAGCGGATCGTGGACGAACTATCAGTTACGTGGAATCACGCGGTGGAGTGCTTCGCGCTCTCCGCAGCGTCACCACGAGCTGGAGGGCCTGTTGA
>NZ_SDIG01000129.1:0-19171 GCF_004122755.1 Streptomyces sp. TM32 | reverse complement strand
GTGGCCCTGCTCCTGCGCCACCTCGGCTACGCGCCGCAGGCCGCCCGCATCGAGGAGGCCGTCGCGGCCGACCTGGAAGCCCGCGGCGAGGCCCCGCGCAGTACCGACGAGATCGGCGACGCCCTCGCCGCACGAGTAGCGGGCTGAGGCCCGCGGCAGCGACACGTACCACCGCAGCGCCGGGCCGGGACACCACGTCCAGGTCCGGCGCTGCGCGTATTGCCCCGCGCGGCGCCGCGGCCCGGCGGGGTGGGACCATCGGACCCGGAACGCGCACACGGTTCCGGCGGCCAGGATCCACGAGCGATAATCGGACGTGGCATCGCCGCCCGCGAGAACTCGGACGTCCCAGTAACGACCGGTACGTTCAGGAACTGCCGTGAGCGCGGCCGGACACACCGCACCGGTGCCGCATGGCGGGGGTCGACCCCCTCGCCCCGGCCGGAGGGCTGGGCCGGTGACGCTCCTCCAGCGCACGCTGGGCGGGGCACCAGGTATCGGAACACGCAGTGAAGGACATGCATTCATGACGACGCCCACGATCGAGCTCAAGCCCTCCTCGCATCCGCTGTCCGACGCGGAGCGGGAGCAGATCCTGGCCGCCCCCGGCTTCGGCCGCCACTTCACCGACCACATGGTGACGATCAAGTGGACCGAGGGCAGAGGCTGGCACGACGGACAGCTCGTGCCCTACGGACCGCTCTCCCTCGACCCGGCGACCAATGTCCTGCACTACGCGCAGGAGATCTTCGAGGGCCTCAAGGCCTACCGCCGGCCCGACGGCACCGTCGCCACCTTCCGCCCGGACGCCAACGCCCGGCGCTTCCAGGCCTCCGCGCGCCGCCTGGCCATGCCGGAGCTGCCCGTCGAGACCTTCATCGAGGCGTGCGACGCGCTGGTCCGGCAGGACAAGGACTGGGTGCCCGCGCACGGCGGCGAGGAGTCGCTCTACCTGCGCCCGTTCATGATCGCGACCGAGGTCGGCCTGGGCGTGAAGCCCGCCAACGAGTACCTCTTCGTCGTCATCGCCTCGCCGGCCGGGGCCTACTTCCCCGGTGGCGTCCAGCCGGTCTCCATCTGGCTGTCCGAGAACCGGGTGCGGGCCGTGCCCGGCGGCATGGGCGACGCCAAGACCGGCGGCAACTACGCCGCCTCGCTGCTGGCGCAGGCCGAGGCCGCCGCGCAGGGCTGTGACCAGGTCGCCTACCTCGACGCCGTGGAGCACAAGTGGGTCGAGGAACTCGGCGGCATGAACCTGTACTTCGTGTACAAGGACGACTCCGCGAGCGGCGTCAAGATCGTCACGCCCACGCTGACCGGCTCGCTCCTCGCGGGCGTCACCCGTGACTCCCTGCTGTCCGTCGCCCGCGACCTGGGCTTCGCCTCACAGGAGGACCGGATCTCCATCGGCCAGTGGCAGGCCGACACCGAGAACGGCACCCTCACCGAGGTCTTCGCCTGCGGTACGGCCGCGGTGATCACCCCGGTCGGCACGGTCAAGAGCGCGGGCGGTGAGTGGACCCAGTCCGACGGCGAGCCCGGCAAGGTCACGCTGAAGCTGCGCGAGGCGCTGCTGGACATCCAGCGCGGCGTCGCCGAGGACAAGCACGGCTGGATGCACCCCCTGGGCTGATCCGGGCGGTGGCCGCCGCCGCCCGTCCTGCCGAGGCCGCCGCCGGGGCGGTCTCGGCCGTGCCGCGCCACGTCAGCCGGCCTCCGCGGGCGCCTGGGGCGCGGCGGCGGCCGGCCGGGCGCGTACGGCGGCGACCGGGCGGGGGTCCCGGGCGGTGAGAGCCAGGTAGGCGAGCCCGCCCACGGCCGCCGCGAGCAGGAAGCTGAGGTCGATGCCGCCGGTCAGGGGCAGCAGCGGCCCCTGGTAGAAGGGCGTGTCCACGCCCAGCACGCCGACCACCGAGCCGAGCGCCCAGGCAACGGCGGCCCGGACGTGCCAGCCCGCCCGGTACCAGTACACGCCGCCCCGGGCGCGGCGGTTGTAGACCTGGAGCGACTCCGGGTCGTAGGCGCCGCGGCAGCGGACGAAGCCGATCACGGTGATCACCGCCCAGGGTGTGCCGACGGCCGTCATCAGCAGTACGAAGGACGTCATCGCGTCCTGCGCGGCCCACAGGAAGTGACCGGCGTAGACCAGCGCGGTCGACACCGCGGCGACGACATAGGTGGCCTGGGTGCGGGTGGCGCGCGGCAGGATCGCGTCCAGGTCCAGGCCCATGCTGTAGAGCATCAGCCCGGCGTTGCCGACCGAGCCGGCCGAGGCGTTGAGCAGCAGCAGCGCCAGGTACCAGAAGGGGGCGCCGGCCACCAGCGGCCCCGCGTAGTCGGCGCCCGCACCGACGGCCAGCGCGGTGAACGTACCGAACAGCTGCGGCACCAGCAGTCCGACCACCAGGCCCAGACAGGTGGCGCCGAAGACCTTCCGGCCGCTGTGCCGGCGCGGGGAGATGTAGCGGCTGTAGTCGCCGAGCAGGGTGATGAACGCGATCGGGCCGCTCAGGCCCGCGGAGACGGCGGCCAGCAGCCAGGTCTGCCAGAAGCCGCCGAGCAGATACGCGCTGCCGTGCGGCGGGGCGGTGGTGAAGCTGCCGGCGTACGCGACGACACCGACGGCCAGCAGCACGGTCAGGCCCAGGGCGAGCACCTTGCTCAGCCGCAGCAGCACCCGGTAGCCGTAGACCGCGCCGAGGGCGGTGGCACCGGCCAGCAGCGCGTAGACGACTGCATAGGCCGCGCCGCCGGAGGGCAGCCCGGTGAGCCGGTGCAGCGTGCCGACGACCGCGTCGCCGCCGACCCACAGGGTCAGCGCGGTGTAGCCGAGCGACAGCAGCAGGCCGATGACCGAGCCGATGAGCCGGCCGCGCACCCCGAAGTGGGCGCCGCTGCTGGTGGACAGGTTGGTGGCGCTGCGCAGCGAGACCAGGGCGAGCGGGGCGGTCAGCAGGGTGCCGACGAGGGTGCCGGCCACCAGGGAGGTCACCGAGGGCCAGAAGCCGAGCCCGAAGGAGACCGGGAGCCAGCCGAAGATCACCACGCCGAGGGCGAGGTTCGACCCGAGCAGGATCGAGACGAGATCGCGAGGGCCGCTGGTGCGTTCCTCGTCCGGGACGGTGTCGACTCCGCGTTGTTCGATCGGCATGAGGCTCCCCTGAGAGGCCGGACAACAGTGTGTGGGCGGTGCGGCGCGCTGTCGACGCCGTGCGAGGGCGCGGTGCTCCGCGCCGCGGACGCCGAGCGCACCGGGCGCTCCGCGCATCGAGATCATTTAGAGCAGTGCTCTATCGCGGTCGCATCTCTTGAACAGCGCTCAATGTCGCTCATCCCTTTCCCCTCGGTCAATGCTTTCGCAATGCCGATTTTCGTGGTTAGAGTGTCGTTCTAATCGAGCGGGAGGTGTGACGGGATGCGGTTGACCCCGACGGAACGCGACCGGCTGCTGCTGTTCGCCGAGGCCGAACTGGCACGGGCCCGCCGGGCCCGCGGACTGAAGCTGAATGTGCCCGAGGCGACCGCGTTGATCGCGGACACGGTCTGCGAGGCGGCGCGGGACGGGCGCCGCCTCGCGGGCGCCATCGAGGCCGGCCGCGCCGTGCTCGGCCCGGACGATGTCCTGCCGGGCGTGGCCGAGGTCGTCACCGAGGTGCATGTGGAGGCCGTCTTCGACGACGGCTCCCGGCTCGCGGTGGTCAGCGACCCGATCGGGGCCGGCCCCGCGTCCGGCCGCGGCGCGGAGCGGCCCGCACCCGGCGCGGTGCTGCCCGGCCCGGCCGGCCCGGCGCCCGTGCCCGCGGTCGTGCTGTCGGTGCGCAACACCGCGACGGTGCCGATCAGCGTCACCTCGCACTTCCACTTCTTCGAGGCCAACCCCCGGCTGGACTTCGACCGCGCGGCCGCGTACGGCATGCGGCTGTGCGTCCCGGCCGGCTCGTCGGTGCGGTTCGACCCCGGCGGCGGCTCGGAGGTCGGTCTGGTCCCGATCGGCGGCGACCGGATCGCGATCGGCTTCGCCGGTCTCGTCGACGGCCCGCTGGACGCACCGGGCGCGCGGACCGAAGCGCTGCGGCGGGCCGCCGCCTGCGGCTACCTGGGAGCGGAGGAGCAGGCATGACGGGCGGCATCGATCCCCACGAGTACGCGTCGGTGCACGGCCCGCGGGCCGGTGACCGGGTCGTCCTCGGCGACACCGGCTTGGTCGTCCGGGTCGAGTCCGACGCCCAGAAGCCCGGCGACGAGTTCCTGGCCGGCTTCGGCAAGACCGCCCGCGACGGGCTGCACCTCAAGGCCGCCGCGGTCCGCGAGACCTGCGATGTGGTGATCAGCAACGTGCTGGTCATCGACGCGGTGCAGGGCATCCGCAAGGTGTCCATCGGCATTCGCGAGGGCCGGATCCACGCGATAGGGCGGGCCGGCAACCCCGACACCCTCGACGGCGTCGACGTCGTCGTCGGCACCGGCACCTCGATCGTCTCCGGCGAGGGGATGATCGCCACCGCGGGCGCCGTCGACACCCATGTCCATCTGCTCTCGCCGCGCGTCATGGAAGCCTCGCTGGCCTCCGGCGTGACCACGATCATCGGCCAGGAATTCGGTCCGGTGTGGGGCGTCGGCGTCAACTCGCCCTGGGCGCTGGGCCATGCCTTCGGCGCCTTCGACGCCTGGCCGGTCAACATCGGCTTCCTCGGCCGTGGCTCGTCCTCGGGCGAGGCCCCGCTGGTCGAGGCGCTTGCCGAGGGCGGCGCCTGCGGCTTCAAGGTGCACGAGGACATGGGGGCGCACGCCCGTGCCCTGGACACCGCGCTGCGGGTCGCCGAGGACCACGACGTCCAGGTCGCGCTGCACAGCGACGGCCTGAACGAATGCCTCACCGTCGAGGACACCCTGGGCGTCTTGGACGGCCGCACCATCCACGCCTTCCACATCGAGGGCTGCGGCGGCGGCCACGTCCCCAACGTCCTGAAGATGGCCGGCGTCCCGAACGTCATCGGCTCCTCGACCAACCCCACCCTCCCCTTCGGGCGGGACGCGGTCGCCGAGCACTACGGCATGATCGTCTCGGTCCACGACCTGAAGACCGACCTGCCGGGCGACGCCGCGATGGCCCGCGACCGGATCCGGGCCGGCACGATGGGCGCCGAGGACGTGCTGCACGACCTCGGGGCGATCGGCATCACCTCCTCCGACGCGCAGGGCATGGGCCGCGCGGGCGAGACCGTACGCCGTACCTTCGCGATGGCCGGCAAGATGAAGGCCGAGCTCGGGCCCCTGGAGGGGGACGGGGCGCATGACGACAACGCCCGCGTGCTGCGCTACGTCGCCAAGCTCACCATCAACCCCGCCCTCGCCCACGGGCTTTCGCACGAGATCGGGTCCATCGAGGCCGGCAAGATGGCCGACATCGTGCTGTGGAAGCCGCAGTTCTTCGGCGCCAAGCCGCAGCTGGTGCTGAAGTCCGGCTTCCCCGCCTACGGCGTCACCGGCGACCCCAACGCCGCCACCGACACCTGTGAACCCCTGGTGCTCGGGCCGCAGTTCGGGGCGTACGGCGCGACCCCCGCCGAGATCTCCGTCGCCTTCGTCGCGCGCGCCGCGGCCGAACAGGGCGGGGACCGGATGCCCACCCGCCGCCGCCGGGTCGCCGTCCGCGGCACCCGCGGGATCGGTCCCGGCGACCTCGTCCACAACTCCCGGGTCGGCCAGGTGCAGGTCGACGGGCGCAGCGGACTGGTCACCCTCGACGGCGATCCGATGCGCTCACCACCGGCCGACACCGTCTCGCTCTCCCGCCTCTACTTCCTGTGAACCAGCCCGCCTGTCACACCGTTACAGACCCCGAGGAGGACCTCGCATGAACACCCCTGTCGCCGACGGCTTCCGGATGCCCCCCGAGTGGGCCCGCCACGAGCGCACCTGGATGGCCTGGCCCGGCCCCAACGCCACCTTCGGCGAGGAGGGCGGCCAGGGCCTGGCCGCGGCCCGCCGGGCCTGGGCCGCCGTCGCCCGCGCGGTGCGCCGCTTCGAGCCGGTCACCGTCGTCGTCGGCCCCGGCGGGTCCGAGGGCGCCCGGGCGCTCCTCGGTGCCGGCATCGACCTCGTCGAACGCCCGCTCGACGACGCCTGGATGCGCGACATCGGCCCCACCTTCCTCACCGACGGACAGGGCCGACTCGCCGCCACCGACTGGGTGTTCAACGGCTGGGGCGGCCAGGACTGGGCCCGCTGGGACCACGACGAGAAGATCGGCGCGGAGGTCGCCGCGCTGGCCGGCGCCCGCCGCTACGCCTCCGCGCTGGTCAACGAGGGCGGCGGCCTCCACATCGACGGCGCGGGCACCGTCCTGCTCACCGAGACCGTCCAGCTCGACCCGGGCCGCAACCCGGGCCGGACGCAGCAGGAGGTCGAGGCCGAGATCCACGCCCACCTGGGCACCACCAAGGCGATCTGGCTGCCGCGCGGACTGGCCGCCGACTACGGGCAGTTCGGCACCCGCGGCCATGTCGACCTCGTGGCCGCCTTCGCCCGCCCCGGCACCGTCCTCGTCCACACCCAGCCCGACCCCGACCACCCCGACCACGCGATCTGCGCCGAGACCGTCAAGCTGCTGCGGGCCGCCACCGACGCCCGGGGGCGCCGGCTGGAGGTCGTGGAGGTGCCCGCGCCGACCGTCATCGAGGTGGACGGCGAGCCGGTCGACTACTCCTACCTCAACCACTACCTCTGCAACGACGGTGTGGTGCTGTGCGGCTTCGACGACCCGCGCGACGAGGAGGCGGCCGCGCTCTTCCGCCGGCTCTTCCCCGACCGCACGGTGACCCTCGTGGACGCCCGTACGATCTTCGCAGCGGGTGGCGGTATCCACTGCATCACCCAGCAGCAGCCGAAGGCCTGAGCCCAGGCCCGCCCAGCCGACCCCGGAGGTCCCCGTGCCCTCTCCCGCGCGCCGTCCCCGGCGCCGGCTCCAGCAGCCCCGCGAGCAGGTCCTGGCCGCGGCGATGGCGACCATCGCCGCGGAGGGTCTGGACCGGCTGACCATGGCCGGACTGGGCCGCGAGGTCGGGATGAGCAGCGGCCACATCCTCTACTACTTCGGCACCAAGGACGAGCTGCTGGTACAGACCCTCCAGTGGAGCGAGGAGCAGCTCGGCACCGAGCGCCGGGCCGCCCTCGCCCGGCGGGTCCCGGCCCGCGAACGCCTCGACGCCCTGGTCGGCCTCTACCTCCCCGAAGGCCACCGCGACCCGCGCTGGACCCTGTGGCTGGAGGTGTGGAACCGCTCCCAGAACGCCGACGACGAGACCCGGGAGCGCCAGCTCGACCTGGAGCTCGCCTGGCACCGCGATCTGGTGGCGCTGCTCGTCGAGGGCGTCTCGAAGGGCGAGTTCCGGCCCGTCGACGCCGAACGCTTCGCCACCCGCACCCGCGCCCTCCTCGACGGCTTCGGCACCCACCTCGTCGTCGGTCTGCCGGGCACGGACCGGGAGCAGGTCCTCGACCACCTCAGGGACTTCTTCGACGAGTCGCTGTCCGTCCCGCGGGACTGACCGCCGGGGCCGGGTGCCGCGGGAGCCCGCGGCACCCCACGCCCGGCCGGTCGGGGCCCTACGCCCCCGGAAGGAAGTGGCGGCGGTACATCTCGACGGCCTGCTCCGGCGGGTAGTTCGGCAGCGCGCTGACCGCACCGTCCGTCTTGGAGATCACGATGTGCGAGCCGCCCGGATCACGCGGATACGCGGTGGGGTCCGTCCTGGGCGGGAACACCGGGTACACGAGATAGCCGATGTCGAATTCGTGGACGTGCAGCGTCGGCACTTCCCCGTCCGGCCAGATGTGGGGGAAGTGACCCCGCCCGATCTCCAGCGCCTCCTCGGCGCTGGTGGGAATCGGCCGTTGCCCTGCTTGCGGTTGCGGTTCGGACATCTCGCTTCTTTCTCTTCTCTCGCACGACTCTCCCGCCCGACCCGGGCCGCACGCGGCGACCGCGGCGGTGGCACGCGTCGGGCAGCCTCGACGGCGACCCTATGCCGTACCGCCGCGGCGCGGCGCCGCGGTACGGGGGCCCGGCCGGCTGCCGCCCCCGTGACCACAACGCACGTAAGTACGCGGGATCGTTGCCCCCGTGGCCCTTGCCGACGGCCCACGGGTCCGCGACCGTAACCGGCTATGGGACGAGAGCAATGGAAGAAGATCTGGGTCGGCTCGGCCGGCAACATGGTCGAGTGGTTCGACTGGTTCGTCTACGCCAGTTTCGCGGTCTACTTCGCCGATGCGTTCTTCCCCAAGGGGAACGACACCGCGAACCTCATGAACACCATGGGGATCTTCGCCGTCGGCTTCTTCATGCGACCGGTGGGCGGCTGGGTGCTCGGCCGGGTCGGCGACCGCAAGGGCCGCAAGGCCGCGCTCACGCTGACCGTCACGCTGATGTCCGCCTCGGCGATCCTGATCGCCGTCGCGCCCACGTACGGCACCGCCGGTTACGGCGGGGTGGCCGTACTGCTCCTCGCCCGGATGCTGCAGGGGCTCTCGGTCGGCGGCGAGTACGCGGCCAGCGCCACCTATCTCACCGAGGCGTCCGCCCCCGGGCGGCGCGGCTTCGCCTCCAGCTTCCAGTACGTGTCGATGACCGCGGGCCAACTGCTCGGCCTCGGCCTGCAGATCGTGCTCCAGCGGACCCTGTCCGAGGACGCGCTGCACAGCTGGGCCTGGCGGATCCCGTTCATCATCGGTGCGCTGGGCGCCGCCATCGTCTTCTATCTGCGGCGCAACATGCTGGAGACCGAGGTGTACGCCGAGGACGAGGGCGCCCACACCGACCCCGCACGCGGCACCCTCAAGGCGCTGCTGGCCCACAAGCGCGAGGCGTTCCTGGTCATCGCGCTCACCATGGGCGGCACGGTCGCCTACTACACGTACACGACCTACCTCACCAAGTACCTCTCCGGCAGCGCCGGCATGGACAAGCCGACCGCCTCGCTGGTCAGCTTCTGCGCGCTGTTCCTCTTCATGTGCCTCCAGCCGCTGGCCGGAAAGCTCTCCGACCGGATCGGCCGCCGGCCGCTGCTGATCACCTTCGCGGTCGGCTCGACCTTCCTGACCGTGCCGATCATGACGCTGCTCAAGCACGCCGGTAGCTTCTGGCCGGCCCTGGGGCTCTCGATGCTCGCGCTGGTCGTGGTCACCGGCTACACCTCGATCAACGCCTGTGTGAAGGCCGAGCTGTTCCCGACCGGCATCCGCGCACTGGGCGTGGCCCTGCCGTACGCCATCGCCAACGCGCTGTTCGGCGGCACCGCGGAGTACGTCGCCCTGTGGTTCAAGAACGGCGGCATCGAGTCCGGCTACTACTGGTACGTCGCCGGCTGCGCGGCCGTCTCGCTGATCGTCTACGTCACGATGCGCGAGACCCGCACCATCGATCTGCACCAGGTCGGCAAGCAGGACACGGGCGAGGGCAGCGACCCTCGCGTGCTCGCATCCTGAGACGGGCCGGGCACCGGGGGTGGTCGTGTGCCAGACTGCCCCCGTGCTCTCGTTCGCCACGATTATTGGCAGCAGGCGCGCCGGTCCGCAGTGACCGCCCCGTACGAACCGCGTACGGCGTGGCCACCGTCGTCCCAGACCCGCGCGCAGACCTCTCGCACCCGCGAGGGGTCTTTTCGTTTCCGGCCCACCCGTCACCGGAGGCGGAGCGCGAGGGAGCATGGAGGGGCGGTGGAGCCGGTTATTCCGGTAGACCGAGATCCCGACAGGAGCCAGACCAGCATGACGGACGCACCTCAAGCCTCTTCGATGCCCGCCCCCGGCCCCGCCGGCGCGGTGTCCGACGACTTCCACGTCTTCGACACCACGCTCCGCGACGGTGCGCAGCGCGAGGGCATCAACCTCACCGTCGCCGACAAGCTGACCATCGCCCGGCACCTCGACGACTTCGGCGTGGGCTTCATCGAGGGCGGCTGGCCCGGCGCCAACCCCCGGGACACCGAGTTCTTCCAGCGCGCCCGCGAGGAGATCGACTTCCGGCACGCCCAGCTGGTCGCGTTCGGCGCCACCCGCAAGGCCGGGGTGCGCGTCGAGGACGATCCGCAGGTCGCCGCGCTCCTGGACTCCGGTGCCCCGGTGATCACGCTGGTCGCCAAGTCCCATGTCGGGCACGTGGAGCTGGCCCTGCGCACGACGCCGGAGGAGAACCTCGCGATGGTCCGGGACACCGTCGCCCACCTGCGTGCCCAGGGCCGCCGGGTCTTCCTCGACTGTGAGCACTTCTTCGACGGCTATGCGCTGGACGCGGTCTACGCCAAGCAGGTCGTGCGCACCGCGAGTGAGGCCGGCGCCGATGTCGTGGTGCTCTGCGACACCAACGGCGGGATGCTCCCGGCGCAGGTCACCGCGGTCGTCCGGACCGTCCTCGCGGACACCGGCGCGCGGCTGGGCATCCACGCCCAGGACGACACCGGCTGTGCGGTCGCCAACACCCTGGCCGCGGTGGACGCGGGCGCCACCCACGTCCAGTGCACCGCCAACGGCTACGGCGAGCGGGTCGGCAACTCCAACCTCTTCCCGGTCGTCGCCGCCCTGGAGCTCAAGTACGGGCGCCAGGTACTGCCCGAGGGCAAGCTCGCCGAGACCACCCGGATCTCGCACGCCATCGCCGAGGTCGTCAACCTCACCCCGTCCACCCACCAGCCCTACGTCGGCGTCTCCGCCTTCGCCCACAAGGCCGGGCTGCACGCCTCCGCCATCAAGGTCGACCCGGACCTCTACCAGCACATCGATCCGGCGCTGGTCGGCAACACCATGCGGATGCTGGTCTCCGACATGGCCGGCCGGGCCTCCATCGAGCTCAAGGGCAAGGAGCTGGGCTTCGACCTGAGCGGCGACCGCGAGCTGGTCGGCCGCCTCGTGGAGCGGGTCAAGGAGCGTGAGCTGGCGGGCTACACGTACGAGGCCGCCGACGCGTCCTTCGAGCTGCTGCTGCGCGAAGAGGTCCGGGGCACGCCGGTGCGCTACTTCAGCGTCGAGTCCTGGCGGGCGATCGTCGAGGACCGTCCGGACGGCTCGCACGCCAACGAGGCGACCGTGAAGCTGTGGGCCAAGGACGAGCGGATCGTCGCCACCGCCGAGGGCAACGGCCCGGTCAACGCCCTGGACCGGGCGCTGCGGGTGGGCCTGGAGCGGATCTACCCACAGCTGGCCCGCTTGGAGCTGGTGGACTACAAGGTCCGCATCCTGGAGGGCGACCTGGGCACCGGCTCGATCACCCGCGTCCTGGTCTCCACCAGCGACGGCAAGGGCGAGTGGTCCACGGTCGGCGTCGCCGAGAACGTCATCGCCGCCTCCTGGCAGGCGCTGGAGGACGCCTACGCGTACGGCCTCTTGCGGGCCGGGGTTCCGCCGCAGTAGCGCTGCGCTTGGGCTGCTTCCCACGTTGTCGGCTGTCCCGCCGTGGGGGTTTCTCGCCGTTGGGCCTGGCGGCGGGCGGTTGTTTGTCGGGTGCGGTGACAGCCCTACGGACTCCGTCCTACGGTCTGTCCCCTCCGTGGGTGGGGGGGAACCAGGCCGGTGGGGGCGGGCCCGATCCGTCGGCCACCGGCACACGAAGGCTGACGTCCACCCCCACGGTTTTTCCCGCCCCCGGCAGCCGAACAGCCCCGCGCAGCGGCAACAGTCCGCCGCAGGCGAACCACGCGAAACCCCCACGGCGGGACAGCCGACAACGTGGGGGATCAGCCCCGCGCAGCGACGGCGGAGATGTCGAAGAAGAGCTTGACCTTGTCACTGACCATCACCCCGCCGGTCTCCAGCGCGGCGTTCCAGGTCAGGCCCCAGTCGGAGCGCAGGATCTCGGCGCTGCCCTCGAAGCCGACCCGCTCGGCTCCGTAGACATCGGTGGCCGCGCCGTGGAACTCCAGGTCGATGGTGAGCGGCTTGGTGACGTCGCGCAGGGTGAGGTCGCCGGTGATGCGGTAGCGGTCGCCGGCCACCCGCGCGGCGGCGGTGCTGCGGAAGGTCATCAGCGGGAAGGACTCGGCGTCGAAGAAGTCGGCGCTGCGCAGATGGCCGTCGCGGTCCGCGATCCCGGTGTCGACGCTGGCGATCTCGACGTCGAGGGAGGCGGTGGAGCGGGACGGGTCGGTGCCGTCGAGCCGCAGGGCGCCCTCGTACGCGCCGAACGTGCCCCGGACGTTGGTGACCATGGCGTGCCGGACGGTGAAGCCGATGCTGCTGTGCGCCGGGTCGATGGTGTAGTCGCCGGTCAGCGCGGCGAGCGCGGGGTCCGCGTCGAGGACGGCAGCGGTGGCGGCGGGGGCTGTGGTGCCGGTGTCGGCGGTGTCGGCGGTGCGCTTGCGGTGGAACAGAGCCATGGCTCCTCCTCAAAGACGGGGGTCCCGGCCCGGGGCCGAGATTGTTTAAGCTTCAACGAGATGCACCGTAACTCCATCTGGTTCAATATTCAACCTCTTGTCGGCTCCGGGCTCCGCCGGGCGGGTGGCCCGCGGCGTTGCGGCGCGGTCATTGCCGCTGTGCGACGGCCCGTGCTAGACCATCGGAAACTCCCAAGTGCGCAGCGCCACACACCGGTTGACGCCATGGAGAGGACCGACCGTGCCGCCTGCCTCCGTCACGTCCGTCTGGTCGCCGTCCGTCTGGTCACGCCGAGGATTCCTCGCCGCAGCCGCTGCGAGCGTGCTCGGCCGCGCCGCCCGCCCCGCGTCCGCCGGCCCCGGGGGGCCCGCGCCCGCCGCGGTGGCCGGTGACGAGTTCGCCGCCCTCCGGGGCCGCTGGTGCGCGCTCACCCTCGGCACCGGCTTCGACCCCGCCGCCCCGCCGTACGCCGCCGCCCTGAAGGAGACCGGCGCGCTCGCCGGCACCTTCCGGGCGGGCATGCGCCCGGCCGCGGACTCGCTCTGGCCGGACTGCTGCTACGACCCGCCGTCCGGCATCACCCAGAGCTACGGCCGGCTCGCCACCATGGCCCGGGCCTACGCCCAGCCCGGCACCGGCCACACCGGCGACCGCGGCCTCGCCGAGGACGTCCTCAGCGGCCTGAGTCATCTCGAAGCCACCGTCTACCGCACCGGCACCACCCGCTACGGCAACTGGTGGGAGTGGCAGATCGGCAGCCCCCGGCTCCTCCTCGACACTCTCGCGATCATCGACGAGCACCTGCCCGACGGCCTGCCCGAGGCCCTGCGCGAGCGCTGCCTCGCCGCCGTCGACCACTTCGTCCCCGACGCCCTGCTCGGTGACTACACCGGCACCAGCACCGGCGCCAACCGCGTCGACCTGTGCCGGGTCGTCGCCCTGCGCGGGGTCCTCGGCCGCGCCCCCGCCAAGATCGCGCTGGCCCGCGACGCCCTCTCCCCGGTCTTCCCCTACGTCACCCGGGGCGACGGCCTCTACGCCGACGGCTCCTTCGTCCAGCACACCTGGGTCGCCTACTCCGGCACCTACGGCGCGGTCCTGCTGGACGGCATGGCGCGGCTGTTCACCCTGCTCGGCGACTCGTCCTGGCAGCTCACCGACCCGGCGCGGCAGCTCGTCCTCGACAGCGTCGAGCATGCCTACGCCCCGCTGCTCCACAACGGACTGATGATGGACTGCGTCAACGGGCGGGCCGTCAGCCGCGGTTACCTCCGCAGCGACGAGCGGCAGATCATGCGCAGCGACCACTACCACGGGCATGCGCTGATCGCCGCCGTCGCGCTGCTCGCCGAGGGCGCGAGCGTCACGGAGCGGGCCCGCTGGCATGCCATGATCAAGGGCTGGACCGCCAGGGACCGCGTCCTGCCCGTGCTGACCGACCGTCAGTACACGGTCGCCGACCTCGCCCGCCTCCACCGGATCGCCGACGGCCCGGTGCCGGCCGCGCCCGAACCCGTCGGTCACCGGCTCTTCCCCGCCATGGACCGTGCCGTCCACCGCCGCCCCGGCTGGGCCGCCGGCCTGGCCATGGCCTCCGACCGCATCACGTACTACGAGAACGGCAACGGCGAGAACCCGCGCGGC
The DNA here is from genome assembly GCF_004122755.1 of Streptomyces sp. TM32. Lineage (NCBI taxonomy): Bacteria > Bacillati > Actinomycetota > Actinomycetes > Kitasatosporales > Streptomycetaceae > Streptomyces > Streptomyces sp. TM32. The sequence continues at coordinate 5,155 of NZ_SDIG01000129.1, read as the reverse complement.
TGGCACACCGGCGCCGGCATGCTCTCCTGGTGGGGCGCGGATTTCGGCGGCGACCAGTACACGGACGCCTTCTGGCCCACCGTCGACCCCTACCGGCTCCCCGGCACGACCGTGTCCACCAAGCGGCTGGCCGACAACGAAGGCGGCGGCTGGGGCGAGCCCAAGCCCGCCGCACGCTGGGTCGGCGGCACCACGGACGGGGAGTTCGCCGCGATCGGACAGGACCTGCGCGGACTGGCCTCCACCCTCACCGCCAAGAAGTCCTGGTTCGCGCTCGCGGACTGCGTCGTCTGCCTGGGCGCCGGCATCACCGCCCGCGACGGGGTGCCGGCCGAGACCGTCGTGGACAACCGCCGCCTGGACGGGGCGGGCACCGCCGCGCTCACCGTCGACGGGGTACGCCAGCCCGGCACGCTCGGCGCGACCCGCTCCGTCCGCTGCGCCCACTGGGCCCACCTCGCCGGACACGGCGGCTATGTCTTCCCCGGCGGCGCGCCCCTGACGACGCTGCGCGAGGACCGCACCGGCTCCTGGCACGACATCAACACCAGCTCCTCCACCCGCCCGTTCACCCGCCGCTATGTCACCCTTTGGCACGATCACGGCACCGACCCCACCGACGCCGGCTACGCCTACCTCCTCATGCCGGGCGCCACCCGCCGCACCCTCGCCACCCGCGCCGCCGACCGGAGCTGGCTGACGGTGCTCGCCAATGACGCCGGCCGGCAGGCGATCGCCGTCCACCCGCTCGGCGTCACGGCCGCGAACTTCTGGCGTGCGGGCAGCGCCGGGCCGCTCACCAGCAGTGGCCCGGCGAGCGTGCTGGTCCGTGCGCGGCTGTCGGGGCGGTGGCCGGGCGGCGGCGGCCGGACGGCGCGGCTGTGTGTGGCCGCCCCGGAGCGCTCCGGGGAGACTCTGGAGATCACCTGGTCACGTCCGGTGCGCGCGGTGCTCGGCCACGACCCGGCGATCGAGGTGCTGGCCGCCGGACCCGCCCTCCGGCTGCGGCTGACCCCCGGCACCGCCTGCGCCACCCACACCTGCACGGTCCGGCTGCGCTGACGGGCACGGGCCGCACGGCCGTGCCACCTCTTGGCACGCAGTTTGGTGAGACCCCTACATTTGTCGGCCCCATACAGACCCGGCGCGGCCCCGCCACCCGAACGGGCGCCAGGACGCGGGGCACGTACAGCACGGTTCTGTACTGCCTGCCCACCAAATCGCATGCGACGTTGTACGAAACCGACATCGGTGCGGGACGCCCCGCACACGTACCGTCGATACATGACCACTGTCGAAGATCTGCCCGCCGGCGCCAACGACGCCCGCGGGCGCGTCGCCGAGTTGCACGCCATCCGCGAGCAGGTCAGGCGAGGACCCAGCGAGCGGGCGACCGAAGCGCAGCGCGCCAAGGGCAAGCTGACGGCCCGCGAGCGGATCGAGCTGCTGCTGGACGAGGGTTCGTTCAACGAGGTCGAGCCGCTGCGGCGGCACCGCGCGACGGGCTTCGGCCTGGAGGCGAAGAAGCCCTACACCGACGGCGTGATCACCGGCTGGGGCACCGTCCACGGCCGGACCGTGTTCGTCTACGCGCACGACTTCCGGATCTTCGGCGGCGCGCTGGGCGAGGCCCACGCCACCAAGATCCACAAGATCATGGACATGGCCATCCAGGCCGGCGCGCCCCTGGTGTCGCTGAACGACGGCGCGGGCGCCCGGATCCAGGAGGGTGTCTCCGCGCTCGCCGGCTACGGCGGCATCTTCCAGCGCAACACCAAGGCCTCGGGCGTCATCCCGCAGATCTCGGTCATGCTCGGCCCGTGCGCGGGCGGCGCGGCCTACTCCCCGGCGCTGACCGACTTCGTCTTCATGGTCCGCGAGACCTCGCAGATGTTCATCACCGGCCCCGACGTGGTGCGCGCGGTGACCGGCGAGGAGATCACGCAGAACGGCCTCGGCGGCGCCGACGTCCACGCCGAGACCTCCGGCGTGTGCCACTTCGCCTACGACGACGAGGTCACCTGCCTGGAGGAGGTCCGCTACCTCCTCTCGCTGCTGCCGGCCAACAACCGGGAGAACCCGCCGTCGGTCCCCTGTGAGGACCCCGCCGACCGTTCCGGTGACGCCCTGCTCGACCTGGTCCCGGCCGACGGCAACCGCCCGTACGACATGCGCAAGGTCATCGAGGAGATCGTCGACGACGGCGAGTACCTGGAGGTCCACGAGCGCTGGGCGACCAACATCATCTGCGCGCTGACCCGGCTCGACGGCCGGGTGGTGGGCATCATCGCCAACCAGCCGCAGTCGCTGGCCGGTGTGCTGGACATCGAGGCGTCCGAGAAGGCCGCCCGCTTCGTCCAGATGTGCGACGCCTTCAACATCCCGATCGTCACCTTCCTCGACGTGCCCGGCTTCCTGCCCGGCGTCGACCAGGAGCACGGCGGCATCATCCGGCACGGCGCGAAGCTGCTGTACGCGTACTGCAACGCCACCGTCCCGCGGATCTCGATCGTGCTGCGCAAGGCCTACGGCGGCGCCTACATCGTCATGGACTCGCAGTCCATCGGCGCCGACCTGACCTACGCCTGGCCCACCAACGAGATCGCGGTGATGGGCGCCGAGGGCGCCGCCAACGTCATCTTCCGCAAGCAGATCGCCGAGGCGGACGACTCCGACGCCATGCGGGTGCGCATGGTCAAGGAGTACAAGTCCGAGCTGATGCACCCGTATTACGCGGCCGAGCGCGGCCTGGTCGACGACGTCATCGACCCCGCCGAGACGCGCCACACGCTCATCCGCTCCCTGGAGATGCTGCGCACCAAGCACGCGGACCTGCCGGCCCGTAAGCACGGCAACCCGCCCCAGTAACCACACCCCGCAACCGCATCCGGCACCACGCCACCGCGACGACGGAGAGAAGACCGTGAACACTGCCCAGCGCACCAACCCCATCCGCGTGGAGAAGGGCCAGGCCAGCGAGGAGGAGCTGGCCGCCCTGACCGCGGTCCTGCTCGCCCGCGCCGCCCACCGGCCCGCGGCCACCACCCCGGCCGGTCCGCGCGCCACCGCCGCCCGCTGGCGCCGCCTGGAGCGCCAGAGCGGCTTCCACGGCGCGACCAGCTGGCAGCGCTGAGCGAGACGCACGCATGAGGGGCCCCGCACCTGGGTGCGGGGCCCTTCGGCGTACACCGGACCGGCCGTTCGTCACCATTCGTTCGACGGTGTTCCGGTTCGGCAGCCCGCGTCCGAATCAAGGCGTAGGTTCACCCCAACCCTGGGGAGCAGAGCTGTTCAAGGCACCCCGTCCCGTGCTGGCATGCGCTCGTCATTCCACTCCTGATGATCCGCGCCGCGGGCCACAGGACGACCGGAAGGAAAGAGCCCATGCTCAGCAGGCTCAGTGCTGGTGCCGCAGTGGCATCGTTGCTCCTCGCCGGATCGGCATCCCCCACCGCCGCAGCAGGGTTCGGCGACGAACCGCCGACCGGAAAGATCACGATCACCGTTGCCACGGTCAACGGCTCGGGCTGCAGACCCGGCAGCGCCGCCGTGGCCATAGCCCCCGACAACACCGCCTTCACCGTCACCTACAGCGAATACCTCGCCCAGGCCGGCGCCGGCACCAAGCCGACCGACTCCCGCAAGAACTGCCAGATCGCACTGAACGTGCATGTCCCGCAGGGGTTCACGTACGCGATCGCCCGGGCCGACTACCGCGGCTACGCCTCCCTGGCCAAGGGCGCCCGGGGCCTGGAGCAGGCGGGCTACTACTTCCAGGGCCAGCAGCAGACGGCCCGTAAGAGCCACACCTTCACCGGCCCCTACGACGCCAACTGGCAGACGTCGGACGAGACCGGTGTCGACGCGCTCGTCTACGCACCCTGCGGCGAGGAGCGCTACTTCAACATCAACACCGAGATGCGGGTGGACGCCAAGTCGTCGGACCCCAAGTCCACCAGCTACATGGCCATGGACTCCACCGACGGCAGCATCAACACCGTGTACCACTTCGCATGGAAGCAGTGCCCCGCGCGCAAGTGAGGCCGGCCCGTCGGCCCCGGGCCCGTACGCGGCTGCGTGCGGGCCCCGCAGCCGGGCGCGCACCGGGCACCCGCCCGGCCGACGGCAGGGCGGCCAGGCTCCCCGCTGAGCGCCCGTGGCCGCCGGCAACGACGAAGGCCCCCGCACCTGACCGGGGCGGGGGTCGTTCGTCGTACGACGCTGCGGGCACCGAAGCGCCCGGGCACGGCCTGATCCGGCCTGGCGCAGGCGGTGCCTAGCGCAGGCGGGCCATCAGCGCGTGCTCCACGAGCGTGATGAGGGCGCTCTTGGCCTCGCTGCGGTGCCGGGCGTCGGTGGTGATGATCGGCGCGTCCGGGCCGATCTGGAGCGCCTCGCGTACCTCGTCGGGGGTGTACGGCTGGTGGCCGTCGAAGCCGTTGAGGGCGATGACGAACGGCAGTCCGCTGTTCTCGAAGTAGTCGACGGCGGGGAAGCAGTCGGCGAGGCGGCGGGTGTCGACGAGGACGACGGCGCCGATGGCGCCGCGGACCAGGTCGTCCCACATGAACCAGAAGCGGTCCTGGCCGGGGGTACCGAAGAGGTACAGGATCAGGTCCTGGTCCAGGGTGATCCGGCCGAAGTCCATGGCCACGGTGGTGGTCGTCTTGTCCGGCGCGTGCGTGAGGTCGTCGATGCCCGCCGAGGCGGAGGTCATCACGGCTTCGGTGCGCAGCGGGTTGATCTCTGAGACGGCCCCGACGAACGTGGTCTTGCCCACGCCGAAGCCGCCCGCCACCACGATTTTCGCGGAGGTGGTGGAGCGGGCTGCACCGCTAGAGCTTGCGAAGTCCACTGAGCACCCTTTCGAGCAGTGTCACATCTGGCTGTCCGCCGGCGGTCTCGTCCCCGCCGGGCTGATGGATGGCGACGAGTCCGGCCTCCGCCAGGTCGGCGACGAGGATCCGGGCGACGCCGAGGGGGATGGAGAGTAGCGCGGAGATCTCGGCAACGGACTTGATCTCGCGGCAGAGGTGGCAGATGCGCTGGTGCTCCGGCAGCTGGCCCTGCATCTTGGAGGGGTCGGCGGTCGTGCTGACCAGCGCCTCGATGGCGAGCTGGTAGCGCGGCCGGGTCCGGCCTCCGGTCATGGCGT
>NZ_SDIG01000128.1:0-19384 GCF_004122755.1 Streptomyces sp. TM32 | reverse complement strand
GAGCCGGAGGGGGAGGGAGCCGCCGGCCGGGACGCCCCGGATGTGATCGTTTTCGGCGGTGCGGGCCCGGAATTCAGCTATCCGGTGCTCAATCGTGCCTTCCGGCATCTACAGCGGGGCGCCCACCTGGTCGCGATGCACCGCAATCTGTACTGGCGTACCGCGGACGGTTTCGACCTCGACACCGGAGCCTTTCTGCCGGGGCTGGAGCGGGCCGCCGGGGTGACGGCGACGGTCACCGGCAAACCGTCACCGGCGTTCTTCGACACCGCCCTGGCCCACCTCGGCGTCCCGGCGTCGGAGGCGCTGATGGTCGGCGACGACATCGAGTCCGATGTGCTGGCGGCCCAGCGCCACGGGATCACCGGCGTGCTCGTCAAGACCGGCAAATACCTCCCGGAGACCCACCGGACCGCCGACGGCACACCGGACCACGTGCTGGATTCCTTCGCGGGCCTCCCCGGTCTGCTCGGGTACACCTAGGGTCTGTCCCGTACGGGCCCGCTTTGGTCGAGCCGGGCCAGCAAATGCGCGTCGAGGAAGCCCCGTTCGGAGGCCGGATCGTGGAGCAGCCGGGCGAACGTGACGAGCCCGGCTCCGGCCAGCAACTCGGCGAACCGGTCCACCGGCCAGCTGTAGGCGGGCGTCACCTTGTGGTCGAAGCGGACCGGCTCCGGACCGTCGGTCGCGAAGAACGAGACCAGGAGCAGGCCCCCTGGCGCCAGGACACGTACCTGCTCGGCGAGGAGCGCGGGCAATTCCCCGGGCGGGGTATGGATCATCGAGTAGTGGGCCAGCACGCCGCCGAGCGCGCCGTCCTCGACCGGCAGCGCCTCCATCCGCGCCTCGTCGAACCGCAGCGCCGGATGGGCCCGCCGGGCGTGGTCGACCATGCCCGGGGAGAGGTCGAGCCCGAAGGCGTCCAGCCCCAGGTCGTGCAGCATGGCCGTCAGATGTCCCGGCCCGCACCCGACGTCGGCTGCCCGCGGGTTCCCGTTCCCGCGCACCAGCTCGGCGAAGGTGCCGATCATGTTCCGCGAGAACGGGTGCGTCTCCAACCGGTCGGCGAACATCGATGCATACCGATCGACGATCCCGTCGTACGCCGCCCTGGTCTCGTCCTGGTGCTCCCTCACGGCAAGCGAAGCTAACACCCGCGCCTGTCCGCAGCTTCTCCGGGCCCGTCCCCCCGCCGCCCCTTCCCGCGCCGTGGGCGCTCAACGGCGAAATCTCCGTCACGTTGGCCGAATTGGCGTGGGTGACGTAGGCGTTGCTGGGCACGGCCTACCGTCTGCCCGCAGTACTGCCCGGTCGCGGGAGTCACGCCGAGGTGGGGCGGGCGCGTCGGTAGTGGAGGAGGACGACGCCGTTGCCGAAGGTGCGGGTGTCGGCGAGCTGGAGGTCGGCGATGGTGTCCGACGGCGTGAACAGCGGTTTGCCGCGGCCGATGAGGACCGGGTGGACGTAGAGGCGGTACTCGTCGATCAGATCGTGCCGCCGGAAGGCCGCGGCGAGGTCGGCGCCGCTGAGCGCCAGGTCCCCGCCCGGCTGTGCGGTGAGCGCCCTGATCTCCTCGGGGACGACGTCCCGCATGACGGTGGTGTTCCAGTCGGCCCGCTCCAGGGTCCGGGAAAACACGATCTTGGGCATGTCCCGCCAGATCCCGGCAAACTCCACCATGGGCCCGGTGCTTGACGGGTCGGCATCCGCGGTCGGCCAGAATCCGGCCATCAGCTCATGCGTGACCCGCCCGCTCAAGAAGCCGCCCATCGTCCTGAGCTGCGCGTTGACGTAGCGGTGCAGCTCGTCGTCGACCCGATGCCAGTCGATCTCGCGGTGCGGTCCCTCGATGAAGCCGTCGAGGGACACCGACATGGTCAGCACGATCTTTCTCATCGCGGTCCTCGCCGAAGTCGAGTCGTCAGGGGCCGGGGCGCCGCCCGGAGGGGACCAGTGTGCCGGGGACCGGCGCGGCGGGGGAGGAGGGACGCGCCGCGCGCCGGTCAGGGGGCGGCGGTGAGCAGTGACTCGATCTCCCCGGCCGTCCAGTGACCGGCGGCTCCCGGGCAGCCGGCGAGATACCTTGCGGTCCGGTGCACGGTCCATCCGTGGGCGGCGACGATTCCGGCCCCGATGTGCCGCAGATAGGCGGCCGAGGGGGCGTTCACCGCGATGGCGTCGCTGCTCCATGGGGCCGTGCAGGTCAGGACGGGATATCCGTCCAGCGCCCCGGCGCACACCAGGGTTTCGTACCGGCCGGGACCGATCCGGGCCCGGCCGTGGGTGAGGGCCGGCGTCAGATCGAGGTCCTCGCCGGGCTCCCGGTACATCTCCTGGGCCACGATGTCGGAGAACTGGCCGACGGTCAGCAGATAGCCCTGACAGGGCAGTTCGGGCCGTGGCGCGTCGGCGGTCCGCGCGGGGCCGGGGTCGTAGAAGGCCCGGCCGCCGGTCCACACCTGCGATTCGGTGGCGAAGTACAGCAGACCGGGCAGCAGGAAGGGGGCCGTACGAAGGGGCTCGCGGGGGTCCCGGCAGCCGGGGCAGGCGCGCAGCCCGCCGGGGGGCCGGCCGCCGGCCAGGTAGGCGGTCAGCCGTTCCCGGTGCATGTTGGAACCGTATGCGGCGTACCAGACGCGGTGCACGGGCGTGCGGCGACGGACGGCTTCGGGGGAGTGGTCGAGGGCTTCGAGGCGTCGGGGCCGGATCACGCCCTCACGCTACGCGGCCCGGTCCGCCGAGGCCGCCGTGGCTTGATCGTTTCCGTCCGGGTTTTGCCGCGGGGGGTGTGGAGATGCGCACTGCACGGACAGGACCTGTCCGCACGACAGCCGGCGCCGGTCATCGGCCGGACGCCGGGGGACGGAGGCAGTGTGACGGACGAGGTGTCAGGTCGAAACGGCTCCGGGACAGCTCGGGCGCGGGCGGCCGGTGGCCGCTCGGCCGGGCCGGTGCCGTCGCCGGACACGAGCCGGCGAGGGTTGCTCGCGGTCACCGCGGCGGCGGGGCTCGGCGCGCTCACGGGATGCGGAGGTACTCCCTCCCGTGCCGACCCCGCCCCCCAGGCGTCACCGCCGGGCGGCTCGGGCTCGTCCCCCTCCGCCGGGACCGGGAGCCCGAGCCCGTCCGGCTCCGCGACCGCGCGGCGCCCGGCCCGTCCGACCAAGCGGCGCCGTCCCGAACTCCCCCGTGGTGGACGGGAGTTGTTTCCTCGCCACCGGATGGTCGGGTTCTGCGGGCTGCCCGGTGCCCCGGCGCTCGGCCGGCTCGGGACCGGTGCGCCGGGACAGCGGGCCGCCGAGGTGGAGAAGGTGGCGCACCGCTACGCCGCGGGGCGCGAACCGCTGCCCGTGCTCGAACTCCTGGCGACCGTCGCCAACGCCTCGGCCGGCCCGGACGGCACCTACCGCTCACGGACGCCCGCCGCCACCATCCGTCGCTTCCACCGCGTGGCGCGCGACCGGCGGGCCTTGCTGCTGCTGAACGTCCAGCCGGGCCGCGCGCCCGTGCTCGACGAGGTCAAGGCGCTGCGCGACTGGCTCGTCCACCCCGATGTGGGGATCGCGCTCGACCCGGAATGGGAGATGGCCCGCGGCCAGGTGCCGGGCGACACCTACGGGCGGACCGACGGCCATGAACTGACCGAGGTGGCTCGCTATCTGTCCGGGCTGGTCGAGGCGCACGACCTGCCGCAGAAGCCGCTGGTCTTCCATCAGGTCGCCACGTCCGTCGTGCGCACCCAGTCCGCGCTGCGGCCCCAGCCCGGCGTGGCACTGATCAAGAGCGCCGACGGCATCGGGTCCCCGGGCCTGAAGCGTGGGACCTGGCAGCGGCTGGTCCACGACCTGCCCGACGGCCTGCACACCGGTTTCAAGCTCTTCTACGAGGAAGACGCCCGGGGCAGCCGGCTGATGACGCCGAAGGAGGTGCTGGCCCTCCGGCCGCAGCCGGAGTACGTGATGTACGAGTGACGCCCCTGGACGCGTGATGCCTCGGCGCCCGCGCAGGCCGGTCGTCGGGCCCCGCCCGTGCAGCGGGGCCCGGCACCTGCCGTGGTGATGGAGCGTCAGTAGGCGTGCTGGAGCCGCCGCTTGTTCCATTCCTCGTAGGCCTTGGCGCCCATCTCGGGATAGATCTGCTGGATCTTGATCCTGCGCTCGGAGAGCGGCCGTTCGAAGTCCTCGTACTGGAAGGAGTCGTCGAAGCCGATCTTGGCGGTGTCGGTCAGGTCGCAGCTGTAGTACACCGCGTCCATCCGCGCCCAGTAGATGGCGCTCATGCACATCGGGCAGGGGGCTCCGCTGATGTAGATCTCGTGGCCCTGGAGCATCCGGGCGCGCTCCGGGAGCGGGTCCGGCGACCCCTCCGGGCGGGGGACGTACTCCAGCGTGCTCTCGTTCTGCCGGTCCACGGCGATGCTCGGCGCATCCGGGTTGAGGACCTGCACGGCCTTCCGGATCGCCTCGATTTCGGCGTGGGCGGTGGGGTCGCCGGTCAGCAGAACGTGGTTCTGCCCGCGGGCCACGATGTTCCCGTTGCGCGTGATGACCGCGCCGAACGGGCCGCCCCAACCGTTTTTCACGGATTCAGTGGCGAGTCGGACGGCTTCTGCGAGGAGTTCTTTCTGTTCCATTACGGAGTCTCCGATCGACATCGATTCCTCTGCGGAACGGCAGGGCATATGCTCCATTTGCCCGGTAAATCTCTTGTGCACTAGGCTACTCAAGGTGAGTCCCCGTGCAAGCCGTGCTTCCGCGGCCGAGAATGCCACCGTCGTGACCTCGCAGAAGGTGCGCGAGGGACGGACGGATGAGTTTCAGCGGTGGCAGGACAAGACGAACCGTGTGGCCCGTGAATTCGAGGGATTCGTGGGCGCCGAGGTATATCCGCCCGGCGCCGGCGAAGAAAATGAATGGGTCACTGTATTCCGGTTTTCCGACATGGACCACTTGACCGCCTGGCTGGATTCGAGCCGGCGCCAGGCGCTGCTCCATGAGGCGGCCGAATTCTTCGAAGGTCCTCCGACGCAGGAGGTACTCCGCGGCGGCACGCCCTCCGGGCAGGCCCCGGAAGCGGTCACGGCCGTCATCTCGCACGACGTGCGGCCGGGACACGAGCAGGCGTTCCTCGACTGGCAGCAGAAGGCCCTCGAAGCGCAGCAGCAGGCGCCGGGCTACATGGGATCCGAGCTGTTCCGACCGGTCCATGGCGTGCAGGAGCACTGGGTCGTCGTCTTCCGGTTCGACTCCCGTGAGCACCTCGACGAGTGGTTGGAATCCGACGTCCGCCAGGAGTTGTTGCACGAGGGACGGCAGCACTTCGTCTCGTTCGACGTCCGCAAGGTCGGCTCCGCGTTCAGCGGCTGGTTCCGGTTCGACGAAGGCAAGGACAGCAACGCTCCGCCCAACTGGAAACAGGCGATGTCGGTCGTCCTGGCGCTCTATCCGACGGTGATGGTGCTCAACCTGACCGTGGGCATCGGGCTGCAGGCGCTCACCATTCGTGAGTACATCGGACTGTTCTTGTCCAACGTGCTGAGCGTCAGCGCCCTGACCTGGCTGTTCATGCCGCTGGTGAACAGGGCGCTCGCCTTCTGGCTGGTGCCGAGCCGCTGTACCAGCCGCCGGACGCAGGTGCTGGGCATCGGGGTGGTGGTGCTCGGCTATCTGGTGTCCATCGGCGTCTTCGGCCTGATCACCCACCAGATCTGGTGAGGAGACCGCGATGTGTCCACCTGTACCGGAACCAGGGCCGGATGTACCGGAACCAGGGCCGGATGTACCGGAACCAGGGCCGGAGGTCACGGGCGCACTGATCCGGCGGGGCGACGCCGGCTACGAGACCGCCCGTTCCCGCGCGGTGTGGAACGAGCTGCGGCCCGAGCGGTTCCCCGAGGCCGTCGTGCGGGCCGCGTCGGAGGCGGACGTGGCACACGCCGTGCGCTGGGCCCGCGCGCACGGGCTGCGGGTTTCGCTGCGTTCCGGCGGGCACAACTGGTCCGGCTCGCCACTCCGCGACGGGAGCCTGCTGCTCGATCTCTCCGGGCTGCGGGAGTGCCGCCTCGCGCCCGCGACCGACACCGCACCGGCGACCGTCACGGTGGAGCCCGCCGCCACCGGTCAGGAACTGGTCGCGTTCCTCACGCCGCAGGATCTGGCCTTCCCCGTCGGCCACTGCCCCAGCGTGGCGGTCGGCGGCTTTCTGCTCAGCGGCGGCCTCGGCTGGAACTCCCGTGCCTGGGGGGCGTCCTGCGCGGACGTCCTGGAGATCCGGGCCGTCACCGCCGACGGGCGGACGGTCACCTGTAGCGAGCGGGAGCACCCCGAACTCTTCTGGGCCGCGCGGGGCGCCGGGCCGGGATTCTGCGCGGCCGTCACCCGCTTCCGCCTCGCCCTGCACCCCCACCCCGCCTCGATCATGACGACCTCCCTGACGTTTGCGAGGGCGGAACTCGCCCGGGTGACCGAGTGGACGGAGCGGGTCGCCCGCGCACTCCCGCCGTACGTCGAGGTGGCGTTCGTCCTCCAGCCCGCCGAGCCGGCCGCGGACGGCGCACCGGGTCTGCGGATCACGGTCGGTGCCACCGCGTTCGCGGCGACGCGGCCGGAGGCCCTTCAGGCGCTGGAGCCCGTCGCCGACTGCCCGTTCGGCGAACTCGCCGTCACCCGGCAGCCGCCCGCGCCGACCTCCTTCGCCGCCCTGCACGAGGGCGCGGCTGTCCTCTGGCCGCCCCTGCACCGGTACGCGGCGGACACCCTGTGGTCGCCGGAGAGCTGTCCGACGCAACTGGGCCGGATCGCCGACGTGGTGGCCCGCGCGCCGTCCGGGAAGTCCCTGGTGCTCTCGCCCGTGCAGCCGGTCTCCCCGGAACCCGCCCTGCTGCGGAACATGGCCTTCGCCCCGCTCGGCGAGTCCTACCTGGTCTGCTACGCGGTCTGGGAGGACCCGGCGGCGGACGAGGCCAACGCGCAGTGGCTGCGGGACGTCATGGCCGCCGCCGACCCGCAGGGCGACGGCAGCCACTACATCGCCGAAGCGGACCTGGAGGCCGACGCGGCCCGGCCCCGGCGCTCGTACACCCCGGCCACCTGGGACCGGCTGCAGGAGGTCAAGGCGCAGTGGGACCCGGACAACGTCTTCCACTCCTATCTCGCCCCGTGACCGGGCGCCGGCGGCCGGACGGGCCCGCCGGGAAGCGGAAACGGCGCCGCGGGGGCACCATGGCCCTATGCTGCTGGCCCGTCTTGCCCAGGTGTCGGCGGAGGTCGCCGCGACGTCGGCGCGTTCGCGGAAGATCGCGCTGCTGGCCGGACTGTTCCGGGACGCGGAGCCCCAGGACGTCCCGGTGGTCATCCCGTACCTCGCCGGGCGGCTGCCCCAGGGGCGGATCGGGGTCGGCTGGAGCGTCCTGCGCGAGCCGGTCGCGGCCGCGGACAACGCCACCCTGACCGTCCGCGACGTGGACACCGCGCTGACCGCCCTGGCGCGGGTCTCGGGGGCCGGCGCGCAGGGGGAGCGGCGCGGACTCGTCCGTGCGCTGCTGGCCGCGGCGACGGAGGGCGAGCAGCGGTTCCTGGTCGGCCTGCTGACCGGTGAGGTGCGGCAGGGCGCGCTGGACGCCATCGCGGTCGAGGGGCTCGCCGCGGCCACCCAGGTGCCGGCGGCGGACGTCCGGCGGGCCGTGATGCTGGCGGGGTCGCTCCAGGACGTGGCGCAGGCGCTGCTCGCCGAGGGGCCGGAGGCGCTCGCGCGCTTCCGGCTCACCGTGGGTCGGCCCGTCGGGCCGATGCTGGCGCACAGCGCCAAGACGGTGGCCGAGGCCATCGAGAAGCTCGGCGCCTGCGCCGTGGAGGAGAAGCTCGACGGCATCCGCGTACAGGTGCACCGCGACGGGCCGGACGTGCACATCCACACCCGCACCCTGGACGAGGTCACCGACCGGCTCCCCGAGGTCACCGCGCTGGCACGGGAGTTGCCGGCCGGCCGGTTCATCCTCGACGGCGAGGTGATCGCCCTGGACGGGGCGGGCCGGCCGGTGCCCTTCCAGCGCGTCGCGGGGCGGTTCGGTTCACGGGTGGACGTCGGTGCCGCGCAGGCCGCGCTGCCGCTGTCCCCGGTCTTCTTCGACGTGCTCTCGGTCGACGGCCGCGACCTGCTGGAACTGCCCGCGGCACAGCGGCACGCCGAGCTGGCCCGGCTGGTCCCCGCACCCCAGCGCGTGCGCCGCCAGGTGGTCGCGGACCCGTCCGACGCCGGGGCCCGCGCGGCCGCCGAGGACTTCTGGGCCGAGACCCTGCGCCGGGGCCACGAGGGCGTCGTGGTCAAGGCACTGGACGCCCCCTACAGCGCGGGCCGCCGGGGCGCCGCATGGCTCAAGGTGAAGCCCGTGCACACCCTCGACCTGGTGGTGCTGGCGGTGGAGTGGGGACACGGGCGGCGCACCGGGAAGCTGTCCAACCTCCATCTCGGGGCGCGCGCGGCGGACGGCGGATTCGTCATGCTGGGCAAGACCTTCAAGGGGCTGACCGACGCCACCCTCAGCTGGCAGACCGAGCGATTGCAGGAGCTCGCGGTGGCGGACAACGGCCATGTGGTGACGGTGCGTCCGGAACTCGTCGTCGAGATCGCCTACGACGGACTCCAGACCTCCACGCGCTACCCGGCGGGCGTGACCCTGCGCTTCGCGCGGGTGGTGCGCTACCGGGAGGACAAGACGGCGGACGAGGCGGACACCGTCGAGACGGTGCTTGCCGCGCACGACCGCGGGGAACAGTAGCCGCCATGGTGGGAAAGCGAAGTGCCGGGCTGCTGCTGTACCGCCGCGCGGCGGACGGGGTCGAGGTGCTGCTGGGGCACATGGGCGGCCCGTTGTGGGAGCGCCGTGACGCGCGGGCGTGGTCCGTGCCCAAGGGCGAGTACGTCCCTCCGGAGGAGGCGAGGGACGCCGCCCTGCGGGAGTTCGAGGAGGAGTTGGGGATGCCGCCGCCCGCCGGCCGCTACCTTCCCCTGGGGGACGCCCGCCAGCCGAGCGGCAAGGTGGTGACCGTCTGGGCCGTCGAGGGCGATCTCGATCCGCGGCACATCGTGCCCGGCACCTTCGAGATGGAGTGGCCGCGCGGCTCCGGGGTGACCGGCAGCTTCCCCGAGATCGACCGGGTGGCCTGGTTCCCGCCGCACGAGGCACGGGAGCGGCTGGTGGCGGGCCAGCAGGTGTTCCTGGACCGGCTGGCGGAGCAGCTGGCCGGCGAGGGCTGAGCGCCGGAGTCCCACGGGAAGCCGCCCTCGGCATCAAGGGGCCCGGGGCCACAGGACTTGGTACGGCCGGCCGGGCGCACGCCGGCCGCCGACGGGCCCCGCGCGCGGCCGGAAAACCGCCGCACCGGCAGCACAAGGGCGCCCCGAGCTCCCCACCTTCACCACCGCGCAGGCCGAAGGCTTCCAGCCGCCCTGTACACCCCCGTTCCCCGCCGGGCAGTCTGGCGGGGGGCGCGCACGACCGGCCCCGAACGGGGGGCCCTGGTCACAGGGTCATGAGCATGCCGCGGGGGCCGCATGTTGCGCATCCACTTCGAAGACCGGGATCTGGCACGGGTACAGATCGCCGCCGAACCCGATCCGCTCTGGGAAACGGTGCTGGCCATGCACCAACTGGCGCCGCCGGGGCGCGGTGTGCCGGTCTACGGCGCCTGGCGCGCCAGGGCCCGCCGCGAACTGCACGAGCGGGGGCTGACCCGCGCGGCCGGGCTGCTCAGTGCCCTGGCCCCGGCCGACGCCGGCTACTTCCCGGACTTCCTCACCCCCGACGCGGCCCGGGACGGCCTGGCCGCGGGCCTGGCCGCGCTGCGGGACACTCCGGGGGCGCGGCTGGCCGCGGAGAGCGCGCGGGCCGGGCTGCCCGCCCGGCTCCCGCGCTGGACCGGCGCCCTGGCCGCGGGCAGCAGGCAGCCGCTGGACGAACTGGCCGCCGCGCTCCAGGAGGTGCACCACGCGGTGGTCGCCCCGGACTGGACCCAGGCGGCCGCCACGGTCGACTCCGACCGGGGCGCCCGCGCCCGCACCCTCTGCCGCGACGGCGTCGACCGGCTGCTCCAGAGCTTCCGCCCCGTGCTGCGCTGGGAGCCGCCGGTGCTGTACGCCGACTATCCCTGCGACCGCGATCTGTGGCTCAACGGGCGCGGACTGCGGCTGATTCCGTCCCATTTCTGCTGGCGCAGACCGATCGCCCTCGCCGACCCCGGGCTGCCGCCGGTGCTCGTCCACCCGGTCGAACACCCACCGTCCTGGGCGCCGGCCGGGCCCCGCGGCTGCCGTCCGCAGGCGCTGTCCACCCTGCTCGGCCGTACCCGGGCCCGGATCCTCGCGGCCCTCGACGACCCGGCCACCACCGGTGAACTCGCCCGCCGCGTACGGGTCTCCGCCCCCTCGGCCAGCGAGCACGTGAGCGCGCTGCGCGAGGCCAACCTCGCCCGTAGCCGGCGGGACGGCGGCTGTGTCGTCCACGCCCTCACCCCGCTCGGCACGGCGTTGCTGCACGGTGAACTCGCCCCCGCACGAACCGCCGCGGGGGGCGGAGTCCGCCGATCGCCCGGCCTTACGGCCGTACCTGGATCTTCCTCCCTTCGCCGGCCTGGAAGCGGCTCAGCGCCTCGGCATAGCGGTCCAGCGGCAGCCGGTCGCTGATGAAGACCTCCGGGTCCAGGGCCCCGGCCGCGAAGAGCTCCGCGGCGCGCTCATAGCTGTGCAGGACCGCCATCGAGCCGGTGATGGTGATCTCCTGGTTGTAGATGCGGTAGGGCTCGATGACGGCGCGGGCCGCGTAGTCGGCCACGCCGAACTGCAGGAAGGTGCCGCCCTTGCCGACCCGTCCCAGCGCGTCCTGGATGGCGCGCGCGTTGCCGGTGGCGTCGATGACCACGTCCCAGCCGCGCGGGCGGTCCAGTTCGTCGGCGGAACCGGCCGCGGCGCTGCACCCCAGGGTGCGGGCGGTGGCCAGCCGCTCGGGGTTGATGTCGACGACGTCGACGCCGGCCGCGCCGGTGCGCTTGGCGAGCTCCAGCATCATCAGGCCCATCGTGCCCGAGCCGTAGATCAGGACCCGGGTGCCCAGTTGTGCCGAGCGCAGGATGTCGTAGCCGCGGACCGCGCAGGAGAGCGGCTCGATCAGGGCGGCGTCCTCGGTACGGACATGATCGGGCAGCTTGACGCAGTTGGCGACGGGGGCGACGGCATACTCCGCGGCGCCGCCGGCCCTGGTCACCCCGATCGCGGCCCAGCCCTCGCAGAGGTTGTTGCGGCCGATGCGGCAGTAGTGGCACTCGTAGCAGTAGAGGGAGGGGTCGACGGCCACCCGGTCGCCCTCGACGAGCTCGGTGACCGCGCTGCCGGTGGCGACGACCGTACCGGCGAACTCATGGCCCGGTACGACGGGCAGGGTGGGCGCGAACTCCCCCTGGAGGATGTGCAGATCGGTGCCGCACAGTCCGCAGGCGGCGACCGAGACCACCACGTCACGCGGGCCGGGGGTGGGGTCCTCGACGATGGCGACCTCGACCTTGCCGGGGGCGCTGATCACTGCGGCCTTCATTTGACTGCTCCGAGCGAGAGGCCCTGGACGAGCTTGTCCTGGGCGGCGAATCCGGCGATGAGCACCGGGAGGGAGATCACGGTGGCGGCGGCGCACACCTTCGCCAGGAACAGGCCCTGGCTGGTGACGAATCCGGTCAGGAACACCGGCGCGGTACCCGCCACGATCCCGGTCAGCACCCGGGCGAACAGCAGCTCGTTCCAGCTGAAGATGAACGAGATCAGGGCGGTCGCCGCGATTCCCGGCATGGCCACCGGGGCGACGATCCGGAGCAGGGTGGTGTGCAGTCCCGCGCCGTCGATCGACGCGGCCTCCAGGATCTCGGTCGGGACCTCCGAGAGGAACGAGCGCATCATCCACACCGCGATCGGCAGATTCATCGAGGTGTAGAGGATGACCAGCAACCAGATGCTGTCCAGCATCCCGGTGTTCTGCGCGACGAGATAGATCGGCAGCAGACCGGCCACCAGGGGCAGCATCTTCGTGGAGAGGAAGAAGAACATCACATCGGTCCACTTGCGCACCGGCTTGATCGACAGCGCGTAGGCCGCCGGTACCGCCAGCAGCAGCACGAGGAGGGTGGAGACGACCGAGGCGGTCAACGAGTTGATCAGTGGCGGCCAGGGGCTGACGCCGGTGCCCTCGCCGAAGAACTCGCGGTAGCCGTGCAGGCTGAGCCCGGCACCGAGGCTCGGCGGGTTGGTCGCCGCGTCCGTCTCGCTGTGGAAGGACGTCAACACCATCCACGCGACGGGCAGGAAGAAGGCGATTCCGCACAGCCAGGCCAGCAGGCCCAGCAGACTTCCGGTGCGTCGCCGACGGCGCGGGGGCAGCAGTGCGCTCGTCATCGGGTGACCTCCTCGCGCAGCAGGGACGAGACGGAGCGCAGCGCGAAGGTCGCCACCAGCAGCGAACACAGCACGACGATGACGCCCTGCGCGGAGGCCTGTCCGTAGTCATGGGCCTGGTAGAAGGTCTGGTAGATGGTGAAGGGCAGGTTCGCGGTGCCGAGGCCGCCCGAGGTGATGGTGAACACCGCGTCGAAGTTCTGGACGACGTACACGGTTCCCAGCAGCGCGGCCAGTTCGAGGTAGCGCCGCAGATGCGGCAGGGTCAGATAGCGGAAGATGTCGAAGGGGGTGGCGCCGTCCATCCGGGCCGCCTCGACGGCGTCCGCCGGCCGGCTCTGCAGCCCGGCCAGCAGGATCAGCATCATGAACGGTGTCCACTGCCAGATCAGCGACATCTCCACGGCGGCGAGCGGGGAGTCGGTCATCCAGTCCGGCTGCGGCGGACTGTCGCTGCCGAACAGCCCCCATATCCACGTCAGCGCGCCGTTGAGCAGCCCGTACGAGGCGTTGTAGAGGGCGTGCTTCCAGAGCAGGGCGGAGGCGACGGGCACCACCAGGAACGGCGTGATGAGCAGGGTGCGGACGATGCCGCGGCCGCGGAAGCTGCGGTCCAGCAGCAGCGCGAGGCCCAGCCCGAGCAGCAGGCTGACCAGCACCACGGTCACCGTCAGCAGCACCGTCGTGACGACCGACGACCGCATCGCGGGGTCGGTGAAGACGGCGAGGTAGTTGTCGAGAGCGGCGAAGCCGCGGTTGTCGGGGGCCAGTGCGTTCCACCGGGTGAAGGAGATCACCACGGTGGCCACGAAGGGCAGTTGGGTGACGATGATCAGGAAGACGAGGGCGGGCAGCAGGGGAGCGCGCCGGGCCCAGTCCTTCGCCCGCTGGGCCCGCCGGGTGCGGGCCGCCTGACGGCCGGACGGCGTGACGGCGGCCTCGACGGGCCGCGGCGCCTCAGTGGTTTGCGTGGGCATCGGACACTTCCTGGGCCAGCCGCTGGCTCTTCTTGAGGGCCTCGGGCACGCTCTGCTTTCCGGCGATCGCCGCGCTGATCTCCTGGGAGACCTTGGTCCCCAGGTCGGAGAACTCGGGGATGCCGACGAACTGGATTCCGGGGGCCGGGCGGGGCTGTACGCCGGGGTTGTTCGGCCGCGCCGAGGTGATCGCCTGCCGGGTCGCGGGGGCGAAGGCGCCGGACTCCTTCAGGTACTGCGGGTTCTGGTAGAGCGAGGCCCGCTTGCCGGCGGGCACCTTCGACCAGCCCAGTGACCGGCCCACCAGCTTCTCGTACTTCGCGCTGGAGGCCCAGCGGATGAACTTCCAGGCCGCGTCCTGGTGCTGACTGGCCTTCTGCACGCCCCAGGCCCAGGTGTAGAGCCAGCCCGAGCTGGCGGTCTTCTCGACCGGCGCCGGCGCGTAGCCGACCTTCCCCGCGACCTTCGAATCGGAGCTCTCCAGCGAGCCGGCGCCGGCGGTCGCGTCGTACCACATGGCGACCTTGCCCTGCTGCATGTCGTTGAGGCACTCGGTGTAGCCGGCCTGCGGTGCTCCCGACTCGCCGTGCTTGCGGACCAGGTCGACGTAGAACTGGGTGGCCTTGGTGAACTCCGGGCTGTCCAGCTTCGCCTGCCAGTCCTTGGTGAACCAGGTCCCGCCGAAGGTGTTGACGACGGTGCTCAGCGGGGCCATCAGCTGGCCCCAGCCGACCTGGCCGCGCAGGCAGATGCCCTTCATGCCCTTGCGGGAGCCGTCCAACTTGGCGGCCATCTGGGCGACTTGCTGCCACGTAGGACGCTTGGGCATGGTCAGCCCCGCCGCCTTGAGGAGGTCCTTGCGATACATCAGGAAGGACGATTCGCCGTAGAAGGGCTCCGCGTAGACCTTGCCGTCGGCGGCGGTGAGTGAGTCGCGGACCGGAGCGAGAATGTCCTTCTGGTTGAACTCCGGGTCCTTGGCGGCCCGTTCGCCGAGCGGGGCGAGCCAGCCGTGGCGGGCGTAGATGGGGGTCTCGTAATTGCTGAGGCTGGCCACGTCGTACTGCCCGGCCTGGCTGGTGAAGTCCTGGCTCATCTTGTCGCGCAGATCGTCCTCCGGCAGCACGGTGTAATTCACCTTGATGCCGGTCTCCTTGGTGAAGTGCTCGGCGGTGAGCCGCTGCAGATCCACCATCTGCGGGTTGTTCACCATCAGCACGTTGATGGTGTGGGGGTCGCCCTTGCCGACGTTACCGGCGCCGGAACAGCCGCTGGCGGCCAGCGACAAGGCCAGGACGGCCGAGGTCAGCCCTATTGCGCGGCCGGTACGGCCTCCGGGGAATTGTGCTCTCACGGCTCTTGCCTCTCTGGGGACGGATACGGCTGTAGCTGCATGTGGAGATATGGCGGTTATGTCTGCTATGTCAGATCTTCATTCGGGTATGGCGGTGCGATGGAGGCACGCCGGGTCAGCGCACGGAGGCCGGGGTGCGGGCTGCGGGCAGCGACAAGGGGGTGTGGTGAGGGGTGTCGTACGGGGCCGGTCGGTCCGGGCGGCCCCCGCCCGGGTCAGACCCGGAGCACCTGCGGCCCCAGGAGGGAGTAGCGATGCGCCTCCGGCGCGGACAGCCCCGCGTCGGTGACGATCGTCTGGAAATCGCTGACGTCGGCGAACCGGCAGAAGCTGCTGGCGCCGAACTTGCTGTGCACCGCGACCAGCACCCGCCGCCGCGACGAGCGGACCGCCTGCTCCTTCACCTCCGCGACCGCCGGATCGGGGGTGGTCAGCCCGTGCTCCCGGGAGACGCCGTTCGCCCCCAGGAACGCCAGATCGATCACGAACCGGGCGAGCATGTCCCGGGCCCAGGAGCCCACCGTCGCCTGCGTACCGGAGCGGACCCGCCCGCCGGCCAGCAGGACGGTGGTCGACTCGGACGCCGCGACCAGCGACGCGGTCCGCAGCGACGCGGTGATCACGGTCAGCGGACGGTCGGTGGGCAGCAGCATCGCGACCAGCTCCGGGGTGTAGCCCTCGTCGAGGAACACCGTTTCGGCCTCCCCCACCAGGGTCGCCGCGGCCGCGGCCACCCTGCGCTTCTCGTCCACCTGCTGGGTCTGCCGCAGGGCCAGCGTGGTCTCGAACCCGGCACTCTCGACCGGATACGCCGCGCCGTGCGTACGCCGGACCAGGCCCCGGCGCTCCAGCTCGCTCAGATCCCGCCGTACGGTCTCGCGGGCGACCCCGAACTCGGCTGCGGCATCGGCGACCTCGACCCGGCCGGACTGCCGGGCGAGCGCGAGGATGCGGTGCTGGCGTTCCTCGGCCCTCATGGCTCACTCCTGCCCGATCGCTGGATTTTTCTGGCTTCCGTTCGGTCACGGGGCTGCCCGTTTCCACCCGCCTCAGGTTTATAGCAAGCGGAACCATGTGGATAGCTGCCCGCTACCGGAGAAATTCTGCCCGTTTTTGCCCGCCGCGGACCGCTACCGACCGGCTTCGCTGCCCCGGGGCACGCCCGTACGGCCTGGTGGGCGCGCCCGTAGGTCCTGGTGGGCGGGGTGCGCCGGAAGCGGGGGGCGGCCGCTCCGCTTGCCGAGGGGCGCCACGGTCGTGCGGGGCGCCGGGGCCCTTAGGCTGGACGCCATGAGTTCGGAGATGCGGTCGTTGGCGGTCACTGCGATCGTGCAGGCGGATGAGTGCGCGGTACTGCGCGTCAGCGGGGAGCTGGACCTCCGGACCGAGCAGGCGTTTCTCGCCGAGGCGCGGTCGGTGGTCTCGGCCGGCCACCGCTTCCTCGTGCTGGATCTGACCGCCCTGCGCTTCTGCGACTCCCGCGGGCTGAGCTGTCTGCTCGCCCTGGAGTGGCTGTGCCGGCGGCTGGAGGGCCGGCTGCTGCTGGCCTCGCTCGGCGTACGGATGCTGCGCCTGCTGGTCGGCACGCAGTCCCTCAACGTCTTCTCCTGCTACCCCACCGTCGGCCATGCGCTGGCCGCGGTCCCCGACACCAGCCGCCCGGCCTGGCCGCCCGAGGTGACGGAGTCCGCCGAGGACCCGGACGAGGCGTGAGACGGGCCGGTCAGCCGGCCGGACAGGGCCCGCCCAGCCAGGCGTCGTCGAACCGGGCAAAGGTGATCTTCCGATAGGGGCCGGACTCGTAGAGCAGCCCGAAGGTCCCGTCCGGCAGCCGGGTCAGCGTCGAGTACCCGGCCGGGCCCGCGGTGACGACCCGGGCGAGGGGCCAGCTCCCGCCGTCGTCGCAGGACATCCGCACGGTGAGGTTCCGGCGGGCGTCGGTGCTCGCCGTATTGCTGAACAGCAGCCGGTGCGCCCGCGCCCGCCGTGCCGGCGCCGCCGGGTCGTAGCGCAGGACGGAGGCATTGTTGCCCGGATCGATCAACTCGTCGTCCGCCACCGGCGTGCTGTAGCTCAGCCCGCCGTCCCGGGAGTAGGCCACCAGCCGCTTTCCGGCGCCGCGGGTCCGGCTGTTGAGCAAAATCCGGCCGTCGGCGAGCTCGACGGTCTTGTTCTCGTCCATCAGCGGCCCCACCGGAGTCCCCAGACGCCAGTGCGCGCCATGGTCGTCGCTGTACGCACTGGCCGCCCACATACTGCCGTCGGCCTTGCGGAACGCGTACTGCTGCAGCAACCGCCCGCCGGCCAGCTGGATGCCGGAGCCCGACGAGGCGAAGATGCCGTGCCAGGACGGGTCCTTGAGATCGTGAGTGATCCGCCGGACGCCCCAACTGCGGCCGCCGTCGTCCGAGTAGCCGTAATCGGTGTGCAGCACCGTGGTGCTGTCGGGCGCGTTGCCCGCGCCCGCCGTGCGGAACCCGACGCCCTTGGGCGCATACGCATGGAAGAGGAAGATCCGGCCGGTCACCCGGTCGGCGAGCAGACTCGGGTCGCCCGCGCCCACCCCGCCGTCGTAGTCCACGGCCGCTTGCGGCGCACTCCAGGTACGCCCCAGGTCGGTGCTGCGCCGCACCATCACATCCACATTGCCGGGCAGATCGGCCGCGCTGTCGTTCCGCCGGTCGAAGGCCGCGACGAGGGTGCCGTCCGCCAGCGTGGTCAGCGCCGGGATGCGGTAGGTGTGCGCGCCCCGGCCGGACACCGCCAGATCGGTGGTCTGGTACAGCGGTGGCCGGACGGCGCCGCGCCACGCCGCAGCGGCGCGCGGGGCCGGGCCGGTCAGCAGCCCGGCACCGACGGCGAGCAGGGCGGCCGGTGCGACCAGGCGGGCGGCTTTCACCGGGATCTCCAGGACGGGGCGCGGCACGGCGTGCGGTGGGCAGCGGGTGCGGGCGGCACGGAGGCATCGGAGGGCAGGCAGACCCTGTGAATCTAAGGTCGGGGTGACACCGCGTCCATTCCACCGGGCAGGGGAGTGAGGGGCGGTCACCGGCCGCAGGAGCGGGCCCGACGGCCCGGTGGCCCGCTGCTGGGCCCGGCGGCCCGGTGGCCCGCTGCTGGGCCCGGCGGTCTGCTCGCTCCGCCCTACTCGCCCCGGCCGAGATCCCGGACGAGCGTGGGGGAGGGGCGGGGAATCACCCCGAAGTCCTCGTCCTCGCCGTCCACGGCAAGGCGGTGGATCACCTTCTCCAGGGCGTCCGGCAGGGTCGGGGAGAGCCCGCTGTGCCACTGGACCAGGAGGTTGTGCCGGGCGGAGTCCGGCAGCAACTGCTTCTCGTCGAACGCGGCCACGCAGCGGCGCTCCTCGTCGGGCGCGTGCGCGGCCTGCTCGCGCCAGTAGGCGGCGTCGCGGTACTCGCCGTTGCGGCGGTGCGCCAGATACAGGCAGTAGGCGGCGGTCCGGCTGCCGGCGCCGGCGCCGAAGTGCCACCAGAAGTGCGCCGCGTCGCTGCGTCCGGTGATGTGCAGCAGACAGGCGAAGACCAGTGCCCCTTCGGGGTCGATGCGGTGGTCGTTGACCAGCCGTTCCAGGCTCGCCGCGGCCGCCGCGGCATTGACGACCAGGGCACACGCCAGCTGGAGCTCATGGGTGGCCTCGTCGCGGGCACTGGGGTACGTGCTGGGGGCGCCCTGCCCGTCGCGGACCGTGCGCACCGCCGCCGGCGGGCCGTCCGGGTCCGCCGTCCCGGGCCGGCGGACGGTGCCCAGGCCGCCGAGCGCACCCGTGTCGTCGAGGTCGTGGAATCCGGACAGGCCCTCGATCCAGGACACCGCCGCGGCCGCGCTGAGCAGCGTCTCCACGGTCTCCCTGCGGTCGGCGGGACGGATGTGCGACATGGTCAGTTCCCCCTGGGATTTCCCCGGTCGATGCCGAGCGCGGCGGCGAGTTTGCGCTTGCCGCGGCTTGCATAGGAGCGCACGGTGACTTCGTCGACGCCGAGCAAGGAGCCGATCTGTGCGTCGCTGTACCCGATGACATGGCGCAGCACGATCACATCGCACTGCCGCTCCGGAAGCCGGGCGATGGCCGCATACAGCCCCAACTGGCTCTCCAGCATGGCGAATTGCTGCTGGCACTCGCGCAGCAGAGCGTGCGTGACGACGGCGAAGGCGGCGGTCTCGGTGAGCGCGGTGGGCTGTTGGTGGTCGTAGAGCCACTCCACCACCCGCTCCTTGAGCACCGACCAGGCGTACGCCTCCACCGAGGCCTGCCGCAGCGCATGCGGCCACAGCCGGCCGAGCCGCTCATAGGCCGCCCGGGTGACGTCGCGGGCCGCGGCCTGGCTGCCGGTGTGCAGATAGGCGTACGTCAGCCACTTGCGGGCGTGGGTCGACAGGAACGCCTCGAACGTGAGCGTCAGCTGGCGGTCGAACGGATCCGGTGTGACGGCCGGGAGGCCACAGCGGGGTGGTGCCGCTAACTCCGCGGTACGGACATGCGCCGGAGCGCACGCCGGTGGCGGTCGGTCCCGGTCTACGCTCACCTTGCCGTTTAACCTCGCCCGTTCGATGGGCCGGTGACCTGCGGCGTTTCCCGGACATGGGCAGCGGCCGCCTGTGA